>VBOS01000022.1 GCA_005893185.1 Candidatus Eiseniibacteriota bacterium | reverse complement strand
CGAGGAACACCACTTTGTGCTCGATCAAGGTGCTGTACCGATAGGGGCCGCTTGTCCGGGCTCACATCCGCGCCTCCTCGCGCTTGCGCTCCATGAACCCGGCCCCGAAGGCGCGCTCGGCCTCGTGCTGATTGTGCGCGCGGCAGACGAGGCGCACGTTCTCGGTCGTGGCCTGACCTCCACGCGCCACCGGCTCGAGGTGATGGAACTCCAGGCGGTTGCGCGCTCCGCAGCGCATGCCGCTGTCGCTCACGAACGTGCACCGATCCCCGTCGCGCTCCCTCACCGCGCGCTTCACCGCCGCCGGGATGTGGCGGGCCGACGCGCTCGGCCGCGAAGTCCCGGGGTGCTTGGTTGTCGCGAATTTCTCTTTCTCGAGTCGGGCAACGAGTAGTTCGAGCGCCCGCTTGATCACCGGAGCGATCTCTCCGGTCGGATTCTGATGACCCAGGAGATCCCGGGCGCGCTGCAGCAGTTCGTGGGTCTCCTGATCGATCGTGACCTGGAGCCCGAAGCGCTCGGGCGCGAGCGGCGTCACGCGGGGCCGCAAGGGCTCCACGATCCCCGGGTAGCCTGGGGGACTGGGGCCGGCGGACAGGCGGTGGAGAGGACTCCATCAACATTCTCCGGAGAATGCTGGTCGCTGTGCGGCGCGGTCATAGCATGGGTCGGCGGCGGAGTGATGGCCTGCAGCACTTCCGGCAGGTCCGATTGCGGGAAGCGGTCGGCGATCAACTGCTGGATCTCCGCCTTGGACTTGTGGGTGGCCGCCGCCAGGAGCTCGTCCGCATTGCCGGACGCCAGATACTTGGACAGCATCAGCACCCCGCTCACGTGCAACCGGCCGTCGGCGACGGCGTCGAAGAGGACGGGGAACCGGCGGGCCGCCCGAGCCGCATAGATGCGCCGGGACGCCGTCCCTTCACACCAGTGAAGATCCTGGATGCAGTAGGCGTACATCGAGGGATAGCCCTCGCGCAGGAAGAGCCTGCGCTCCTCGAATTCGGCGACACGGGAGAGCAGAACCGCGGCAGTCCTGCGATCCTGTCCGTCCAGTGTCTTGAGGTCGCGGAGCAGGGCGTCGTGGCTGAAGTGGGAAGTCGCAAACGGGTCCATTCGAGCATCTCCCGGGGGCGCATGTGATCGGGGGCCGGGATCGGGGGGGGCAGGTATTCTCGCACGGCGCTTTTCGGCGTTCTGTAGCGCGCGCAGAGCGCATTGGACGAGCTGCGACCTACGCCGCGCGCGCAATCAGTCCGCAGGTGCACAGCGCAAGCGCTGCCGCGCGCGGCGCAGAGAGCGGCGGCGCCGTGCGACAAAATCGCTCGCCAGAAGTCGTCAAGAAAAATCGCCGTCAACTCTCCACGCCTCATTCTCCGCTGTGGCCCGCGAGAGCGTAGATTCGGGCCCGCTCGAGCACCGCAGGTCCCGACCCTGTGCTATAAACGCTGGCCCGCGCGCCCGTAGCTCAATTGGATAGAGCGTTAGCCTCCGGAGCTAAAGGTTACAGGTTCGATTCCTGTCGGGCGCACCACTTCTCCCCGCGCACGAGAGCGCGTGACCCCCGACCGGCCCGAACGGTTCGAGCCGCACGCCACACGCGAGATGGCCGGCATGTTCGACCAGGTCGTGCCGCGCTACGACCTGCTCAACCGCCTGATGACGCTGGGGCAGGATTCCGCGTGGCGGCGGGAGATGTGGCGCGGCGTTCCGGAGAGAGCGCGCGCGGTGCTCGATCTCTGCACCGGCAACGGCGTCTCGCTCGAAGGGCTGCGCCGCCCCGGCCGCCTGCTGCTGGGGGTGGACGCGAGCCTCGCGATGCTCGAAGAGGCCGCGGATGCGCACGGCGGCCGGGGCTGGGCGCCGCGGCTGGCGTGCGCCGACGCGTTCCTTCTCCCGATCCGCGAGCGCTCGCTGGACGCCATCACGGTCGCGTTCGGCGTGCGAAACCTGCGGCCGCAATCGGACGCGCTCGCCGAGATGGCGCGCGTCTTGAAGCCGGGCGGAACGCTGTGCGTGCTCGAGGCGCTCGCGCCGCGCCTGGGGTGGGTGGGTCGCTTGCACGCGTTTCACCTGAGCAGCGTGCTCCCGCTCCTCGGCCGGCTCTCGCCGGCGCCCGACGCCTACCGGTACCTTGCCGACTCGATCCTCGAGTTCGGCTCGGGGCCGGAGTTCGAGCGCGCGCTCGAAAGCGCCGGCTTCGTCATCCGGCGCAGAAGGGTCTTCATGCTCGGCGCAGCCGGGCTCTGGATCGCGACCGCCCGTTCCGAGTCTGGTGAAAAACCGGCCGCGCGGGAGGAATCCGTGCAGCTTGCAAGGGCTGAGGCGGCCGACCCGGGCGATCTGCCCCACGAGGGGCCGCCCGCCGAGACCGAGCGCCGCTGGTGGACGGGGGTCCAGCTCCTGGTTTCGGCGACCCTTCTCACCTCCCTCATCCTGGTTCTAGGAATGTTCTACAAGTCCAGCGACCGCTTGCCATTGGACCGTGGGGCCCGGATCGGAGCGGGGCTGCTTCTGGGCGCTGGAACCCTCTTCAGCGCGGTCCGGACGGCGTTCCTGCTGCGGCGCTTCCTCATCCCGCCCGGGCGGAGGTAACCGCTTCACGCCCTTGGCATACGGGTTGCTCGAATGCACGAGTGAAGGGCTCGTCCTTCGACCACCCGAGGGTAGAATGCTGCCTCGCGAACGGATTCTCGAGACGCTGCTGGAACTGTCGCACCGCTCCTCGGGGCGGTCGCGTCCGGTGCTGCTCGAGAAGGTGCTGCGCAACGCGCTCGTGCTCGGCGAGAGCGACGGTGCCACGCTGCTCGCATCGCACAAGGGACAGTTCGAGCGGTTGGCGCTCACGCGCGGCGAGTCGGCGCCGCAGGCGCTCGAGGTCGCGCGGCAGGGGAGCGCGTTCGCGCGCACGCTGCTGCGCAACGGGCTCCCGGTCCTGACCCCCGACCTCGCCGACGACGGTCGTCTGGGCGTCGACGACGGCTGCCCGGGCGTCGAGGCGGGGCCCGCGCTGTTCGTGCCGCTGTGGCAGCGCGAGCAGGCGACCGGCTACCTCGCGCTCTACAGGCGGCGCGATCAGGCGCTGTTCACCCCGGAGGAGACGCGCATGGCGCTGCTGCTCGGCGCGTGGATCGGCATGGCGATCGAGAACCTGCGCCTGGCCGAGAGCCTCGAGCGGCTCGCGGTCACCGACGATCTCACGCAGGTCTACAACTACCGCTTCCTGAAGAGCGCGCTGCGGCGCGAGATCAAGCGCGCCGGGCGCTTCGGCCAGGAGCTCTCACTCATCATGCTCGACGTGGACAACCTCAAGACCTACAACGATCACAACGGGCATCTGCGCGGCAGCTTCCTGTTGAAGGAGATCGCCGGGCTGCTCGCCGAGCAGGTGCGCACGTTCGATCTGGTGGCGAAGTACGGCGGCGACGAGTTCACGATCATCCTGCCGCAGACCGGGCGGGACGGGGCGATGGTGGTGGCCGAGCGCGTGCGGGCCGCAGTGGCCGGCCACTCGTTCCCGAGCGCGCCGGACGGCTCGATCACCGTGAGCCTCGGCGTCGCGGTCTTCCCCGAGGACGGCACCGACAGCCATGACCTGATCGCGGCCGCGGACCGCGCGCTCTACACGGCGAAGGAGCGCGGGCGCAATCGCGT
>VBOS01000207.1 GCA_005893185.1 Candidatus Eiseniibacteriota bacterium | reverse complement strand
GAATCGGTCGAAGCGCTGATCGAGACCGTCCACGGGTTCGCGACGAACCCGATCGCCCACGCCTTTTCCGGCCGAGCAGGGAGCGTCTCATGAGCGCCGCGCCCGCACCGCCCACCACGCTCGAGCTGCTGGCCCGCTACGACCGACCCGGTCCGCGCTACACGTCCTATCCGACGGCGGTCGAGTTCGGCCCCGACTTCGGCGAGGCCGAATTCCGCGCGCGGCTCGAGGCGGCCGACGCGCTGGCCGACGCCCCGCTCTCGCTCTACGCGCACCTGCCGTTCTGCGAGGAGCGCTGCCTCTTCTGCGGCTGCAACGTCGTCATCACGAAACATCACGGCGTCGCGGACCGCTACCTCGACCATGTGATCCGCGAGATCGATCTCCTCGCCCGGCATCTGCCGCGCCGGCGGCGCCTCGCCCAGCTCCACTGGGGCGGGGGCACGCCGACCTACTACGGCGAGGCCGACCTCGAGCGCCTGTTCGAGGCGTTCCGCGAGCGCTTCACGTTCACGCCCGAGGCGGAGATCGCGATCGAGGTGGATCCCCGCGTCACCACCGACGGCCAGATCACCACCTTGCGCCGCCTCGGGTTCAACCGGCTCTCGCTCGGCGTGCAAGACTTCGACCCGCGCGTGCAGGAGACCGTCCACCGCATCCAGTCCGCGGAGATGACCCGCGCGCTCGTGGACCACGCTCGCCAGGAGGGCTTCGGCTCGATCAACGTGGACCTGATCTACGGGCTGCCGCGCCAAACGGCCGAGGGCTTCGGCCGCACCCTCGAGCAGATCGTGGCGATGCGGCCCGAGCGCGTGGCGGTCTACTCCTTCGCCTACGTGCCGTGGATCAAGCCGCACATGAAGATGCTCCCGCAGGAGGAGCTCCCCGGCCCGGCCGACAAGCTGCGTCTCTTCGGTCTCGCGATCGACGCCTTCACGGCGGCCGGCTACCGGCAGATCGGGATGGACCACTTCGCGGTGCCGGAGGACGAGCTGGCCCGCGCCGTCGAGAATCGCAGGCTCCACCGCAACTTCATGGGCTACACCGTGCAGGCGGCGACCGACATGATCGGGCTCGGCATCACGGCGATCGGCGACCTGCGCGGCGCGTTCGTCCAGAACGTGAAGAAGCTCCCCGACTACTACGCGGCGCTCGCCCAGGACCGCTTCCCGGTCGAGCGCGGAAAAGCGCTGGACGCGGACGACGTGATCCGCCGCGACGTCATCCTGCAGATCATGTGCAACTTCCACCTCGACCTGCGCGCCCTCGAGACCCGCCACGGCATCGTGTTCGCGGACTACTTCGCGACGGCGCTCGCCGAGCTGACCGGTCCCGACTCGCCGGCCGCCCACGGCCTGCTCGAGGTCACGCCCGACGTCCTTCGGGTCACGCCGCGCGGCCGGCTGTTCGTGCGCAACATCGCGATGGCGTTCGACCGCTACCTCCGCCGCCACCACACGGAGGAACGGCCGACCTTCAGCCGCACGGTGTGAAGCGCATGCGCGTGACCGTGATCGGCGCCGGCATCAGCGGGCTCTCGGCAGCGTACTGGATCGACGCGCGCATGCGCGCCCGGGGCCGGGCGGCCGATGTCACGGTGCTCGAGGCCGGCGAGCGCGCAGGCGGCAACGTGCACACCCTGCGCGAGGACGGCTTCCTGGTCGAGGCCGGGCCCAACGGCTGGCTCGACCGCGAGCCGGCCGCCCGCGCGCTGCTCTCCGATCTCGGGCTCGCTCCGCACGTGGTCACGGCGCGGCCCGCCGCGCGCCGCCGCTTCATCGTGCGCGCGGGCCGGCTGTGCCGTGTGCCCGATTCTCCGCCCGCGCTGGTGTCGAGCCCGGCGCTCTCCCCGCTCGGCAAGCTGCGGCTCCTCTTCGAGCCGTTCGCGGCCGGTCCGCCGCGCGACGTCGAGGAGACGGTATTCGAGTTCGCGCGCCGCCGGATCGGGAGTGAGGCCTCCGAGTACCTGGTGGACGCAGCGGTCTCCGGGATCTCGGCCGGCGACTCGCGGCGGCTCTCGGTGCGTGCCGCCTTTCCGCTCATGGTCGAGATGGAGCGCGAACACGGCAGCCTGATCCGCGCCATGATCGCGCGCAGGAAGACGGCGGGCCCAGCTTCGCTCGTGAGCCTGGATCGGGGCTTGAGCATGGCGATCGATGCGCTGGAGCGCTCGCTCGGCGCGCGGCTCCGTCTGCGGGCGCGCGCGCGCGCGATCCGCCGGGAAGCTGGCGAGTGGCGAGTTGCGACCGCGGGCGGCGAGGTCGTGGCGGATCGCGTGGTGCTGGCGTTGCCCGCAGCTCGCGCGGCGGAGCTGGTCGAGACGCTCGATCCGGAGCTCTCCGCCGATCTCGGAGCCGTGCCGGCGGCCGGGCTCGCGGTAGTTGCGCTCGCCTATCGCGCCGCGGACGTGACCCACGCGCTTGAGGGCTACGGCCACCTCGTGACGCGCGGCGAGAAGCAGGTGACCCTGGGCGTGGTGTGGGAGTCGTCGCTCTTCGACGGCCGCGCACCTGAAGGCACCGTGCTGCTGCGGGCGATGGTGGGCGGCGTGCGCAACCCCGGCTGCGCCGAGCTTTCGCCCGACGCGCTGGCGGAGCGCGCGATCGCGGAAATGACGCCGCTCCTCGGCTTGCGCGGCGGGCCGCTTAGGCGCTGGGTGTTCCGCTGGCCGGCCGCGATCCCGCAGTACGAGCGCGGTCACATCGAGCGCGTCCGGCGCATGCGAGCGGCCGCCGCCCGGCACCCCGGGCTCGAGCTGAGCGGCACGTCCTACGACGGGATCGCGTTCTCCGCCGCGATCGCGGCGGCCGACCGCCTGGCGTCGCGGCACGCGACGGACGCCGCGGGAAACGGAGCGGGC
>VBOS01000206.1 GCA_005893185.1 Candidatus Eiseniibacteriota bacterium | reverse complement strand
CGCCGGGCGGGAGGACGTTACCCGGTCCCGTTCCCTCCATGCCGCCGCCCGATCCACCCATCCCGCCCGACGGCCGCCCCATGCCGCCCGCAGGCTGGCGCGACGATCCGCCCATCGCCTGCGCGAGGTAGGCGTCGCCTGCGTCCGACACCCCCGCCGCCGCCACCAGCACCGGCGCGGCCTCGGGGAAGGCGCCCACGCCGCCGCCCATCCCGGACGCCGGGGCACCACCCGGCCCCATGCGCAGCGGCACCAGCACGTGGCGCAGGCTCTCGACGTCCTGCCGCAGCTCGCGGGGGTAGCGCACGTTGATCGTGAAGCGGTTGCGGCCCTCGACCGTGACCTCGATCGGCTGGCCGCCGACCGCGGCCTCGATCACGTCCTGCACTTCGCCGAGCGTGAGTCCGTAGCGCGCCAGGGCCTCGCGGTTGGGGACGATGTCGAGGTAGAAGCCGCCCGTGCCGCGGTCGGAATTGACGCTGCGCGTGTTCGGCACCCGGGAGACGGTGCGCTCGAGGTCCGTGCCGATCTGATCGATCACCGAGAGATCGGAGCCGAAGATCTTGATCCCGATCGGGGTGCGGATGCCGGTCGAGAGCATGTCGATCCGGGTCTTGATGGGCATGGTCCAGGCGTTGGTCCAGCCCGGCATCTGCATCACGCGATTGAGCTCCTCGACCAGCTCGTCCCGGCCGATGTGGCGGCGGTCGGGCCACAGCGGGCGGAGCGCGGGCTTCATCCAATCCGGCGCCCACGCCGAGTACCAGCGGTGAGCCGCGATCATCCGCCACTCCTCGCGGGGCTTGAGCTTCACGACCGTCTCCACCATCGAGAGCGGCGCCGGATCGGTCGGAGTCTCGGAGCGCCCTGCCTTGCCGAACACGCGCTCGACCTCGGGGAAGCCCCGGATCACCCGGTCCTGCACCTGCAGGCAGCGCTTGGCCTCCTCGATCGAGATGTTCGGAAACGTGATCGGCATGTAGAGCAGATCGCCTTCGTCGAGCGGCGGCATGAACTCGTTCCCGAGCCGCAGCGCCATCGGCACGGCCGAGAGGACCGCCGCGAGCCCGATCGCGATCGTGGTCTTCGGATTCTTCAACGCCACCCACGCGAATGGCCGGTAGACCGCGATCATGGCGCGCGAGACCGGGTGGTCCTTCTCGTGCCGGATCCGTCCGCGAATGAAGAGCGACATGAGCGCGGGCGCCAGCGTGATCGAGACCAGCGCCGCGAACGCCATCGAGAAGGTCTTGGTGTAGGCGAGCGGCTTGAACAGCCGTCCGGCCTGGCCGTTGAGAGCGAAGATCGGCAGGAACGCCACCGTGATGATGAGCAGCGAGAAGAAGATCGGCGGGCCGACCTCCTTCGCCGCTTCGATCACCACCTTCTGGCGGTTCGCACCGGGGGGCGCGGACTCGAGATGCTTGTGGGCGTTCTCGACCAGCACGATCGCCGCGTCCACCATGGCGCCGATCGCGATCGCGATGCCGCCCAGGCTCATGATGTTGGAGTTGATGCCGAGGAAGTACATGGGGACGAACGCGAGCCCGACCGCGACCGGCAGCGAGAGCACCGGGACCAGGGTGCTGCGCAGGTGAAGCAGGAAGACGAAAATGATGAGGCCCACCACGATGCCTTCCTCGAGGAGGGTGTGGCGCAGCGTCTCGATCGCGCGGTGGATCAAGTCCGAGCGGTCGTAGACCACTTCGACCTCGATCCCGGGCGGGAACGAGGCCTTGAGCTCGCGGAGCTTCTGCTTCACGCGCTCGATCACGTGCAGCGCGTTCTCGCCGTAGCGCATGACCACGGTGCCGCCGACTGCCTCGCCCTCGCCGCCCAGCTCGGAGACGCCGCGGCGGATGTCGGGGCCGAAGGAGACGTTGGCGACGTCGCCGACGCGGATCGGCGTGCCCGTGCTGCGCTCGGCGGCGAGCGCGATCTCGCGCAGGTCGTCGAGGCTCTTCACGTAGCCGCGCCCGCGCACGAAGTACTCGCGGCCCGTCATCTCGATCACCCGACCGCCCACGTCGGAGTTGCTGCGCCGAATCGCGGCCGTGACGTCGGCGAGCGAGAGGCCGTAGGCGTGGAGCTTGGCGGGATCGACTTCGACCTGGTACTGGCGCTGGTAGCCGCCCACCGATGCCACCTCGGCCACGCCGGGAACGCTGGCGAGCGCGTAGCGCAGGTTGAAATCCTGGAAGGTGCGCAGCTCGGCCAGGTCGTGCCGGCCGCTCCTGTCCACCAGGGCATATTGGAAGACCCAGCCCACCGATGTCGCGTCCGGCCCGATCACCGGGTTCACGCCCTGCGGCAGGCGGCCGCGAATCGAGTTCATGTACTCGAGCACGCGGCTGCGCGCCCAGTAGAGGTTGGTGCCCTCCTTGAAGATCACGTAGATGAAGCTCATGCCGAACATCGACTGCCCGCGCACCGCCTCGACGCCCGGCGCCGCGAGCAGCGTCGAGACGATGGGATATGTGACCTGGTCCTCGACCAGATCGGGGCTGCGCCCCATCCACTCGGTCCAGAGGATGACCTGCGGATCCGAGAGGTCGGGGATCGCGTCCAACGGGACGCTGCGCACGGCGACGAACGAGCCGACCACCACGAACGCGGTGAAGATGAACACCAGCGCCCGATGGGTCGCGCAGTATTCGATGATGCGTCCGACCATGGCGGGCCTCAGTGTGGGTGGGCCGGCGGGGGGGCTTTGCCCATTTCGGGCATGCCGGGCATGCTCGGCTGCTTGCCCATGCCGGCGATCGCAGCCTTGAGGCGGCTCTCGGAATCGATCAGGAACGACGCGCTCGAGACGACGGTGTCGCCCTCTGCGAGCCCCGCGAGGATCTGCACCTGGTCTCCATCCTGGAGACCGACCGACACCATGCGCGGCTCGAAATGGCCGCCGCCGTGCGCCACGAACACGTAGGCGTGCTCCCCGGTGTTCACCACCGCCTCGCTCGTAACCGCGAGCACCGGCGCCCCCGCGCCGGTCACGAGCACGCGGCCGTACATGCCGGGGCGCAGCAGGCCCTCGCCGTTGTCGAGCGAAACCCGCAGCTTCACGGTCCGCGTTTCGCTCGAGACCGTCGGGTAGACGAAGTCCACGCGGCCCTCGATATCCCGACCGGGAAGCGCGTCGGTCGTGAAGCGCGCCCGTTCGCCCACCTTCACGCGGCCGTAGTCCATTTCGTAGAGGTCGGCCAGGACCCACACCCGCGAGAGGTCGGCGAGGGAGAACAGCGGCGTGTCTGCGCCCACGTACTGGCCCTCCACCACGGCGCGCTCGAGCACCGTGCCGTTCACGCCCGACTTGAGCGTGATCACGGGAACGGCCACGCGCTCGCGCTCGAGCCGCATGATCTCCTCCTCGGGAATGCCGAGCAGGCGGAGCCGCTCGAGCGACGCCGGCTGGCCTCCGGCCTCGTGCCCTCCGTGCGCCAGCGAGTCGCGCGCCTCGTACTCGATCAGGAACTCCTGCTCGCTCTGGTAGAGCTCGGGGCTCTGAATCAGCACCAGCGGCTGCCCGACCGTCACCTGCTCACCGGTGCGGCTCACCAGGAGCTGCTGGACCCATCCCGACACTTTAATCTGGACCCGCCGCAGCAGCGCCTCGTCCGGCGCGACCACGCCCACCAGGTCGAGCCGGCTGCCGAGCGGCCGCCGCTCGACCCGAGCGGTGCGCACGCCGATGAGCTGCACCCGCTCGGGGGTGATCTGCACGGACGCCAGGCCCGGCACGTCGCCGGCGTGCGAGGCACCGGCGCCGGCCGCGTGCGCATCGTCCAACTCGACGGGCTCGAGCGTCATGCCGCAGATCGGGCACTCACCGGGCTTCTCGGAGGTGTAGCTGGGATGCATCGGGCACTGGTAGATGACCCTGTGCGCCGCCCGTTTCGCGGCCGTCTTTGGCTGCCGCGACAGCACGTAGCTGCCGACGCTGACCGCCGCGAGCAGCAGCAGCCCCGCGAACAGCACCCAGCGCAACGCGTTCATGAATCCCGCTCCGCGCGGAGGGGGCGCGTGGGCGGGCGGCGCAGGCGTCGCGCCTCCGGCGCCCGCGGAAGCCGGACCGCCGGCTTCGCGATCACGGTCGAGCTCGTTCATCGTCCACCCTCCTTCACCACCGGCAGCGCGACCCCCAGCAGGTCGCCGCGCCCGGTGAGCGACAGCAGGCGGCCTTCGGCGCGTGCGAGGTCGCGCCGCGCGCGCACCAGCGCAACCTCCTCGCCGTAGACCGAGTGGGTGGCTTCGAAGACCCGCCACAGGTCGGTGGCACCCGTGCGATAGGCGCTCCATGCAGCTTCCACCGCGCCGCGCTCCGTCACGACGACGGTATCCGCGAGCAGATGGACCGCGCGCCCTGCGGCCGCGGCGGCGGCGTGCGCCGCCACCACCTGGCGCCGCAGCTCGAGCTCGGCCGCGCGACGCTCGGATACGCCCGCGCGCGCCAGCGCGTCCATCTCGGCGCCTTCGGAGCGCTCACGCTGGGCTGCGAAGACCGGAACCGTGAAGCCGACTGTCGCGCTGAACAGATCCTCCTGCGGGATCCCTCCGGCCAGTGTCTCGCGCCAGCCGTACGAGCCGCGGAGCTCGAGGTCCGGCCACGTCCTGCGGCGCGCGGCGCTCGCCTCGTCGCGGTAGCGTCCGACCTGGGCTTCGAGCTCGCGCAGCCGCGGGTGGGAGGCGGCGACCGCGGCCAGCCACGGATCGGGCGAGGCCGAGACCTCGGCCAGCGGCGGTGCGGCGAGACTGTCCGCGGCCCCGCCCGGGTCGGCGCCGCGCAGCGTCGCCAGCAGCGCCCGTGCCTCGGCCACCTCGGCGCCGAAGGCGGCGAGATCAACCCTCGCTCGACGAGCCGATCCACCGCCCCGCGATGCGAATCCGCGAGCCGCACGAGCTCGCCCGAGAAGTAGGCGTCGGCGTAGGCTTCCCACGCTGCGCCGTACATCGCGAAGCGCGACATCTCCGACGCCGCGCCCTCGGCCGCTGCGGCCTCGCGCGCCGAGCGACGGGCGAGCCCGTTCGCCCCAAACAGCGGCAGGCGCTGCGTGATGCCGATCGTCTTCATGGTCATGGGATCCGTATCGAAGCTCCCGGTGGTCGGGACGTCGACCACTCCCAGCTCGAGCATCGGGGACTGCCACGCGCCCGCCCGAGCCACGCGATGCTCAGCTGCGACGACCATCTCGCGCCGCGCCTCGAGCGTCGGGTTCGCGGCCGCGACCTCGCGCAAAGCACCCTCGAGGTCGAGCGCGGCGGCCGGTTGCGGCGCGGCGAGCGCGCAAGCGAGCAGCCCCGCGACGCACGCGGTTCGCAGACGAATCATGACTCAAGCTCCTCTCGGTCCGGCGCGGCGTGATGCCGCGACCGGGCAACCACCCACCGGCGGCCTCATGCGCACAGGAATTTGGGCGCGTGACCACCAATGAAGAACTCCGCGCGCACAAGACGGGCGCGCGATCCCGGACCGGTCGGCCGGGATTACCGGATGTGGTTAGGCGAGAGGGGGCGCGCGCGTGGCGAGCGGAGCGCGCGAGTGGAGCAGCGGCGGGCCCGCGTCACGGGTGACGCGATAGCCGCACCATGAGACGAGAGCCGGCGGCACCGCCTCCGCCGCGAGCGAAGCAGGCAGGGCGGGCGCCAGGACTTCCACCGGGACCTTCACGAGCCCTGCCGCCAGGACCGGAGCGAGCGCCACGCAGCACGGCGGCGTCGCGGTCCGCGGAGCGGAGCGCGCGGGCGTTGCAGCATGCCCGCAGTGAGAGTGGCATGAGCCCGATGCCTGAGGCGCAGGCGCCATGCAGGAGACGCGAGCGCCGAAGCGGGCAGCGATCGCACCCACCAGGCAGTAGTGAGTGCCGGTGAGGAAGAGAACGAGGGCGAAAGCCGCCGTCGCTCTCCGCGCCTGATCGTGCCGGAATCGCATCATCTCTACCCTCAGTATCGTCACAAGGGGCCCGGAGGATGTCTGCGAACCGTCAACTCTACCGGGGCCCTGCCCGCGCATCGACTTAGCCGCTCGCGCTCGCCGCTCGCCGCGATCTGCCGCGCCAGCGCATCGATCAGCGCGCGCTCGGCGTTGAGGCACGGAACGTGGACCGCTTCGAGCCCGGCCTGCGTGCGCAGGACCTGGCGGCCCTCGAGCAGGCTCTCGGCGTTGTCGGCCAGGAAGCCGAACGGGAAGTAGACCACCTTCTTGAACCCGGCCGCGCACGCGCTCGCCAGGGCCTCATGTGCTGCCGGCTCGGTCCAGCGCCCGCCGTACACATGGTTGAGCCAGCCGAGGTCGACCCGTCCAAAGGCGTGACCGACGCGGCGCGCGATGCCGGCGGCGATGGCCTCGGTCGCGATGCGCCCGGTCTCGTAGGCCTTAGGCGGAGCGAGCAGCGTGCCGTGCGCGGCCAGGATCAGCGCGTGGTCCGGGCCGCCGCGCACTCCGCGCGCGCCGAGCGCCTCCATGAGATGCCGGGCGCTCAGCTCCGCCAGATCCTCCGCCGGCAGCGGCGGCAGGACGGAGATCGGCGCCGGCCGCCCGCAGCTGCGCGAGAGCCAGCGCGCCAGCGTGTCGCGCGCGAGCTGGTGCGTGAACGCCGAGTCCGCGACGTAGGCCGGGACGATGTCGACCGGCTCGTCGCCGGGAAGTGCTCCGAAGCAGTCCGCGAGCAGCGGATCGCGGAACTCGTATGCGACGTGGACGCGCCAGTCTGTCCCGGGTGCGAGTGTTACGAGCGCGCGCTGCAGTGCGGCGGCCTGCTCGTGGGTGAGCGGCTCGAGCGGCGATCCGAAGCGCTCGCGCGTCCACGTCGTGGCGCGGGTCGCGGCGCGCATGAGCGCGATCACGGGCAGCAGCGGCGCCGGGATGTCGGCCACCGAGCGCGTGAGCCCGAGCAGGATGCGCCACGAGTAACGGAGCTGGGCGATGAAGTCCGCGCGCGGCGGCTCGCCGTATGTGAGCAGGATCACGTGCCGCGTGCTCATCGGCCTCCCCCCTCGTTCGCAAACGAGCCCGCGGCGAGCGGGGCGCTGGGCCCTGCTCCGTTTCCCGCGGCGTCCGTCGCGTGCCGCGACGCCAGGCGGTCGGCCGCTGCGATCGCGGCGCAGAACGCGATCCCGTCGTAGGACGTGCCGCACAGCTCGAGCCCGGGGTGCCGGGCGGCGGCCGCTCGCATGCGCCGGACGCGCTCGATGTGACCGCGCTCGTACTGCGGGATCGCGGCCGGCCAGCGGAACACCCAGCGCCGGAGCGG
>VBOS01000205.1 GCA_005893185.1 Candidatus Eiseniibacteriota bacterium | reverse complement strand
CCGGCGTAGACCGCGCCTCCCACCGCAAGGGCCTTGACGATGCTGTTCGCGACCGGGTTCCACGTGGTGGCCGAGCCGCTGCCGGCGTCCAGCGCGCCGATGTAGGTGCGTGGCTTTCCGCCGATGATGGTGAAACGCCCGCCGGCGTATACCGTGCTCCCGCTCACCGCCAGGGCTTCGACGGAGCTGTTGGCGCTCGGGTTCCACGCGGTCGCGATGCCGCTGGAGTCGAGCGCTGCGATGTAGCCGCGCGCCAGGCCGCCGATGCTGGTGAACTGGCCGGCCGCGTACACCGTGCTCCCGCTCACCGCCAGCGCGCTGATCGGGCCGTTCGCGCTCGGATCCCAGGTGGTGGCGGCCCCGGTTGCTGAAGTATCGAGTGCTGCGATGTCGTTGCGCGGCAGCCCGCCCATGCTGGTGAAAGCGCCCCCGGCGTAGACCGTGCCACCGCTCATCGCCAGGGCGTTGACCGCGCCGTTCGCGTTCGGATTCCACAGGGTGGCGGCGCCGGTCTTGTTGTTCAGGGCCGCGATCCGGCCACGCGCCTGGCCACCAATGGTGTCGAACGCGCCCCCGGCGTAGACCGTGCCCCCGCTCACCGCCAGCGCATGGACCGCGCCGTTCGCGTTCGGATTCCACGTCGTGGCCGCGCCGGTCGAGCCGTCCAAGGCGGCGATCCGATTTCGCGCCTGGACGCCGACGCTGCAGAACGCGCCGCCGGCGTAGGCTGTGGTGCCGCTCACTGCCAGCGCATAGACGGAACTGCTCGCGTTCGGGTTCCACGCCGTGGCCGCACCGCTGCTGTTGTTGAGCGCGGCGATCCGGCCGCGCGGCTGACCGCCGATGACGGTGAAGTCGCCGACCGCGTAGATCGTGGTTCCGCTCACGGCCAGGCAGTTGACGGTGTTGTTCGCCTCCGGGATCCAGCTGCTGGCCGTGCCGGTCGATGTGCTCAGAGCGGCGGCGTGGTTGCGCGCCTTCGCGTTGATCCCGGTGAACGCCCCGCCCGCGTAGATCGTGGATCCGCTGACCGTGAGAACGTAGACGACGTTGTCCGCGTCCGGGTTCCAGGTCGTGGCGGCTCCGGTCGTGTTGTTCAGCGCCGCGATCCGGTCGCGCGCCAGCCCGCCGATGCTCAAGAACGCCCCGCCCGCGTAGATCGTGGTCCCGCTCACCGCCACGGCGAAGACCGCGTTGCTCGCGTTCGGGTTCCAGGCCGTGGCGAGCCCGGTGGTGGAATCCAGCGCGGCGATCCGGTTGCGCGCCTGCCCGCCGATGCCGGTGAACGCTCCACCCGCGTAGATCGTGGTCCCGCTCACCGCCAGCGCGTAGACGTTACCGCTTGCGCCCGGGTCCCAGACCTTGGCGCTCCCGGTGGCGACGTCCACGGCGGCGATCCGGCTCCGCGCGACACCGCCGACGCTGTCGAACACGCCCCCCACGTAGAGCGTGCTCCCCCGCATCGCCAGCGCTCGAACCGTGTTGTTCGCGCCAGGGTCCCAGGCCGCAACGCTCTTGTCGGCCAGGATCCGCGCCAGGTTGGCGCGCGGCAGCCCGCCGACCGAGGCAAACGCCCCTCCGATGTACCAACCGCCTGCGCCGTCGGACACAACCGCCCGGACCGTACCCATCACCTGGGGATACGCCGCCAGGGCCGCGCCCGTCGTGGTGCTCAGCGGCACCCCTCCACCCGTCGACGGCCCGACCTGCGTGAAGCTGCCGCCAATATAAACCGTATTCCCATTGCGAACGATTGCGTTCACACTGCCGTCCGTCACCCACAGGCCGCTCTTCACCTGTTGAGCGGCGGCGGGCCCGCATCCGAGCCCGAGCGTTGCCGCCACGGCAAATGACATGAGGAAGCGCAATCGCGCGTTCGCCGCCGGGCGTCGCGCTGCGCCCAAGGGGTGAGCGCCCATGGAACCTCCGAACACGCGGGCTCGGCGTGTGGCTACTGCTTCCCTGCGGGCCGGTGGTGGCGCGAGATGCGCCGAAGCAACAATTGGTACTTGCGGTTAATATTCTATCACCAGGCGCGACTGGTTTCTAAGTTGTAAATCGACGATTGATAGACTTGTATTATGAAACGGTGCGCCAGTGCCACGCCGGAATCTTCATATTGGCCCGACCGCACGGCGCTGCGCCGCCAACGGTTACGGCCGGGAAAGCTGCTCCGAGGCCCAGTTGGCAGCCGACGGACCGCCGACCCTCCACGGGGGCCACACCGCCGCCCGCGGCGCGTTCGCCGAAGCCACGGCGACCAACGGTTGCGACGGCAGCGCGACCGGCCGAGGTCGGCGTGCGGCCCCGGCGCGACGCCCGTTGTGCTGCTCCATGCACGCCGCTAGACTCCCGCCCGTGAAGATCTACACGCGTACCGGCGACGACGGCTCGACGGGTCTCCTGGGGCCGGGCCGCGTGCCCAAGGACGCGCCGCGCGTCGAGGCCTACGGAACGGTGGACGAGCTGAACGCTTCCCTGGGCGTTGCGCGCGCGCTCGACACCGCCCGGTGGATCGATCCCGAGCTCTCCGCGATCCAGGCGCGGCTCTTCAACCTGGGCGCCGAGCTGGCCACCCTCGAGGCCGGCGCCCTCGGGAAGCTCGAGCGCGTCTCGGAGGACGACGTGCGGGCGCTCGAGGGCTGGATCGACGCGCGCGAAAAGGACCTGACGCCGCTCAAGCGCTTCATCCTGCCGGGCGGCTCGCCGCTCGCCGCCGAGCTGCACCGGGCGCGCACGGTGTGCCGGCGCGCCGAGCGACGCCTCGTCGCGCTGGCGCAGAAGGAGAGCGTCGAGCCGCGTCTCGTTCGCTACCTCAACCGTCTCGGCGACCTGCTTTTCGTGCTGGCACGCTGGTGCAACCACCGCGCGGGGGCCGAAGAAATCGAGTGGAGCGGGCGGGGTTCCTGACGATAACCCTCGCTGGACAAGAGCGGGCCGCGCGAGGATAATGCCGCCGCTCACCCGGAGTCGGAGAGAAGCCGCCGCCCGCACGCCTTGGGGCACGAAAGTGACGGCCGCTCCGCGGGTGGCCTCCCGCCCTGACCGCTGTTTGCAGCCGGCGTCCCGCGGATATGGAGTCCGCACACGCGATCGGATCCCGATGGAAGTCGCGGCGCCCGGTGGGAAGTTCGTCGGCAGCCTCTTCGTGGCGAGGGGCTGCGGCCGCCGCTCTCGCCTGAAAACGCCGCGCCGCCCGCACGCGCTCCGGCAAGGGTCCGGCGCGCTCGGGATGCGAGGCCATCCCTGAAGGAATCCACATGAGACCACGTCGCCGCCGCCCTCGCGGGCCGCGTCCTGACTTTGCCGGGGCGAGCCCCGGCGGTCCAGGAACTCCCGGAATCACCGGAGGCTCCGAAGCGGGCGCCTACGCACCCCCCGTGGGCGGGCAGCGCCGCCGCCGCCGCCGGCCGCGCGGCATGAATCGCCCGCTCAACAACAGCGCGCCGCCGCCGTATGCCAACAGCGGGATGATGCAGGGCGGCCCGGCCGGGCCGCGCATGCAGGGCGGAGGCCAGCGCAGGCGCCGCGGCCGCCCCGGGCGCAGCGGGGGCGGCGGCTCGCAGGTGCGCGAGAAACGCGGGCTCGAGGTGCTGCGCGACCTCCAGCAGGTGGGGGTGGCGCTCGATCCCACCCAGCGCCTGATCCTCGAGCTGCCGCCCGGCAAGGGCGCGCCGCCCTACAGCGACCGCATCACCGGGCGCGCGATCGACCTGATCGCGCCGATCGGCCGCGGTCAGCGCTGCCTCATCGTCTCGCCGCCCAAGGCCGGCAAGACGCGCATCCTCCAGATCATCGCGGCCGCGGTCGCCTTCAACCACCCCGAGGTCGGCATCTACGCCCTGCTGGTGGACGAGCGGCCCGAAGAGGTCACCGACTTCAAGCGCAACACGCCGGCCAACGTGATCGCGGCCTCGAGCGACATGACTGTGGAGGAGCACATCGAGACCGCCGAGCACGCGATGGAGGTGGTCGCGAGCCAGGTGATCGAGGGCAAGGACGTGGTGCTGCTGCTGGACTCGATCACGCGCCTGGCGCGCGCGTACATCGACTCGACCGCGATGCAGGCGCCGCGCCAGATCTTCGGGGCGGCGCGCAAGATCGAAGACGGCGGATCGCTCACCATCGTGGGCACGGCGCTGATCGACACCGGCTCGCGCATGGACCAGGTGATCTTCGAGGAGTTCAAGGGCACCGGGAACAGCGAGATCTACCTGTCGCGCGAGCTGGCCGAGCGGCGCATCTACCCGACGATCGACCTGGCGAAGAGCGGCACGCGCAAGGAGGAGAAGCTCTATCCGTCCGAGATCGTGCCCAAGCTCCACCTGCTGCGGCGCGGGCTCGCGGGGCTCCATCCTCAGGAGGCGATGACCAAGCTGCTCGAGCTCCTCACCAAGTGGAAGAGCAACGAGGAGATCTTCGAGCTCCTGAAGGGATAGCCGCGCGCGTCTCTGCCGCCTGTGTGCTGGCGGCCGCCGCGTTCGCCGGCGTCCCACTGTTCCGCATCGTCCGGACCGAGCACGGGCTCCCGCTGTGGGACGAGGCCGCGGGGCGTTCCGATTGGTGGCGTTCCGCGTCGGCGCCGAGCGCGGATGCCGGATCCTCGGAGGATTTGCACCTCCCCAAGCGGGGGGTTGGCCGGCATCCTGTCGATGCCGGCCGTCTCCCTCGTGGCCCGCTAGAGCGATCTCAAGAACGCGAGGAGCGCGTTCCTCGCGAAGGGAGGGAGCCTCGCGAAGCGGCTGCGGGCATAGCTCCCCTGGCCGCCGTGCTCGAGAATCGCCGCCTCCGGCGTGCGCGCCCGCCCGTCGTGGAGGAACGCCGGGCGCGCCCTCAAACCCCAGAGCGGCGCCGTGCGCATCTGGCGACCCGTGGACTGGCCCTGAACGATGCCGTCGCCGAGCATTCCCATGTTGTGCAGCAGGAAATCGGAGTACGGGTGGAATACCCTGCGCGCCATGGCCGACACCGGGCTGTCTCCGGTGATCAGGGTCGGCGTGTGGCAGCTGGCACAGCCGATCTGCCGGAAGACTTGCCCGCCCAACTCCGTCAGGTACGATCTGGGGCCGCGCGGCGGGGGCCCGAGCAGGGTCATGAAATCCGCGAACTCCTCGACATTCTCGCCGCTGTCGTTCAAGGCCGGAGCGGGGTTGAATGCCAGGACTTCGCGGTTCCCCTGCGGAAGATTCTCGTCGGGGAATTCGGGGCTCGTGAACCCGATCTCGTTCAGGTAGGCGTCGCCCGAGAACTGGTGCAACGTCGGGACCTGCGCCTTCCAGCCGAAGCGCCCCACGCGGATCGCGCCGGTCGGGATCTCCTGCACCATGTTCGGCGTCCCGCGGATCGCGGGCGCATAGCGGGCCTGCTGCCGGGCGAGCTCGAGCAAGGCCGCGTCGGTGACCGCTTCCACCAGGCCGAGACCGAAGAGCGGCGTGGTGAGTCGGAGCGCCTTCACGTTCGCCTCAGGCGGCACCACCTCGGGAACGAAGACGAACTTCCTGTCTCCGATCGTGACGCCGCCGATCGCGTGATCCTGAAGGAGCGAGCCGCCGAGGCGGGCGAGCGGATCGAAGCCCATCAACGTCCCCCTGCCGAATCGCGTCTCGGTCCTCCCCGTGGTCCCGCCCACGGGAGAGTCGTGGCACGTGACGCACGAAGCCTCGTTGAACACGGGGCCGAGTCCGTTCTCGACCGTCTCCTGGTCCTGGAACTCGTCCCGGCCCGCCGTGAAGCGCGCGAGCTCGGCCGGGTCCAGACCTGCGAGCGGGCCTCCGAGGGTGGTCGACAACCCCTCCGTAGATGGCGCGTCGTCCGAGCTCATGACATCGGCGGGCAGGGTGTCCCCGGACACTACGACTTCCGACCCGCCCGCCGGAGCCGTGCTCAAGGACGGGCGGCGGGCTTCGCAGCCGAGGAGAAACAGACTCGCGAGCACGGCGAGCGCGCCGCACCGGAAGGGCACACCCATTCCAACTCCCCATGGTGATGGCATCTTGGCCTCCGGGTGAGAGCTGTGAGTCGCGGCCAGGGAGCGATCCCCCGGGTATGCGTGGGCGGCGGACGGCGATCGGAAGAGTTCCCCGACTCGCCACAAGCAGGAATCCGCGTCCAGCGCGAGATGATGCCCGGTCATCGCACGAGGATGTGCGCCACTTCCGTGCCGAAGGGGGGTGGCACGGTGGATGTGCGTCACGAAGGTCCCAGGGGCCTTCGACAGCGAGGGAAATAATCCCCGCGGCGGGTCAGGAGGTCAACGGAAACGTTGTCAATTCTACAATTCACAAGCAGCTGGGCAGGTGAGCGCCTAATCCACTCATTTGCAAGCAGTTTGCCGTATCTGGCGGCGACGGCCTACACCCGCTCGACGAACTCCCCGGTGCGGGTGTCGATCTTCACGCGGTTGCCCTGCTCGATGTAGGGCGGGACCTTGATCTCGAGGCCGGTCTCGAGGATCGCGGGCTTGGACGTGTTCTGCACCGCCGCGCCCTTGATGTTGGGCGTCGTCTCCTTCACCTCCAGCTCCACGAAGATCGGCACCTCGATCCCCACCACCCGGCTCTGGTAGTAGAGCGCCTCCATCACCATGCCCTCGGTGAGGTAGCCCACCGTGTCCCCGAGCACGTCGCTGTGGAGCGACACCATCTCGTAGTTCTCGGTGTTCATGAAGTGGTAGTCATCGCCGGCGCGGTAGCTGTACTGGAGGCTGTGCTGCTCGAGGTGGGCGCGCTCGACCTTGTCCTCCGAGCGGAAACGGTGCTCGGTGTTGGAGCCGGTCTCGATGTTGACCAGCCGGGTCTGCACCATGCCCCGCCAGTTGCCGGGCGTGACGTGCAGGACGTTCGTCACCCGGTGGGGCCTGCCGTTGTGCATGATGACCATGCCGACCTTGAGCTGGGTGGCGGCGATCACGGGCGACTCCTTTGGCGGTAAAGGTGAGCGGCCAACGAGTGTGCCCGAAGTCCCGGTTCGCGCGCAAATCGGCGGCTCCGTGGACGTCCGCAACAGAGACCGTCCCGAACAGACACAGGCGGCGGATCGGGCTCTCCCGGTCCGCCGCCCCCCCGATTCGGCGAGCCTACTCGACGCGGCGGTTGAGCTGCGCCGTGAGCGCGGCGGTCACGCGCGCATCGGTCTCCTGCAGGTGAGCCTTCGTCGTGGCCTCGATGGCGGTCTTCCCTGCGAGGGCCGCTCGGATCTTGGTCTGGATCCGCACCAGGCTCGCGCGGGCGAGCGTGGTCGCGTCCTCGGGGGGCAGCGGCGGCGCGGCAATCGCAGGCGGGCCGAACGGGCCCTGCGGCGCCACCGGGCCGGACACGCCGTCGCGCAGCGTCAGCCGGATGAGCTGCTTCAGCTGCTCGCGCTGCAGATTGCGCCGCAAGCTCGAGATCGGCACCCCGGGCGAGTCCAGCTCGGACCAGATCGCGCCTGTGAGGCCGTTGAACAGGTCCGCCATGCGGAACGGCTTCTCGGACGGGGTGAAGCGCAGCTCGTTTTCCTGGATGCGCGAGAGAGTGATCGGACTGTAGAGACGGCTCAGCACCGCCCGCTGGACCGTGAGCACAGCGTCGTGCCACGGATAGTCGAGCCGCGTCGAGAAGTAGCTGGCGAAATCGAGCCCCGGGTTGCGCTCGTTCGCGAGCCGGTCGAGCACGCTCGCGGGGAGCTGGAACGCCTTGGGGCCGAACGTCGCGGTGTTGAGGAAGTCGAGCGCCTCGCGCTGCTTCGCGGCGGGCACCGGCTCGTACGGCAGCCGGCCGTTCGGATCGCCGACGTGATCGCGGTGGTGGTAGACGCCGCCGATCAGCTTGGACGACGTCACCATCGAGCGGAAGTCGTCGTTGAGGCCGCGCCCCAGCGCGCGGCGGTAGATCTGGTAGCCCTCTCCGGGCTTCGCGAGCCGCTTCTCCATGCCGTTCCACAGCTCGTCCACCAGCCCCACGCGCCCCTTGAAGTACGCGAGCGGGTCGTTCGATGCGTCGTACTGATTCGCGAGCGGATCGATCGAAGCTGGCGAGAAGGTGCCGAGCGCGTCCTCATCCGTGGAGTACGGCACCATCGGGTCGGCGCAGCGCGACGCGATCTTCGCCAGCTCCGCCTGCTCGTCGCCGGCGATGGGCTTGTACGCGTATTCGATCGCCCAGTAGTCGTAGGGACCGAGCGTTGTGGGCACGAAGTCGCCCTGCTTCTGGCCCTTGGCCGCGACGATCACCGGGTTGTAGTCCATCACCGAGCTGGACTGGCCGATCTCGGCGGTCTTCGCGGTGTTGTTCAGGTCGCCGGGCGCGAGGATCGAGCTGCCGCGGAAGTTGTGGCGCAGGCCGAGCGTGTGGCCCACCTCGTGCGCGGTCAGCTCCACGATGTATTGGTGCATGAGCTTGGCCTCGACCTCGGGCGTGAGCCCGCCCCGGGTCTCGAGGATCTCCATGCCGAGCGCCGCCTGCTGGGCGAGACCCTCGCCGTAGCTGCACAGCGCGCGCGGATTGCGGGTCCAGGCCGCGGCGAGCGACGGGGCCGGCTCGTCGAGCGTCATCGAGAGCGGGTTCACGTATTCCTCGCCGAGGCGGCGCGCGCTGCGGACGATGCCTTCGCCGATGCCGATGTCGGCGTCGTAGATCTCACCGGTGAACGGGTTCGCGCGTGAGGGTCCGATCGCGAAGAAGGCGTCAACGCCCGCAAACCAGCGGATCGTGTTGTAGCGCGTGTCGGCGGGGTCCCAGTCCACGCTGTCGGGCTGCTGCTTCACGACCACCGCATCCTTGAAGCCGATCTTCTCGAACGCCTTGTTCCAGAGCAGCGTGCCCTCCTTGATCGCGTCGCGGTACTCGACCGGGATCGTGTTCTCGAGCCAGAACACGATCGGCTGCTTGGGGGGCGAGAGCGCGGCGGCCGGATCCGACTTCTCCAGGTGCCAGCGGTCGATGTAGCGCACGTAGGGCGTCGACGGCCGGTCGGACGTGAAGTCCTGATGGATCGTGAGGAAGTGACCGACCCGGTCGTCCGCCAGGCGCGGCTTGTATACGGTCTCCTTGAGGGACGAGATCTCGTACTGAACCACGAGCGGGACGCTGCGCGCGTCGGGCATCGTGACCGAGTATGTGCGCGGGGTGTCGGTTTGATAGTGGAGCATGAGCTCGACGCGGCAGTTCTCGGGGAAGTCCTTCACGTCGCGGATCGCGCTCTTCTCCTTGTCGAACGAGTAGTTGGTCGGCTGATAGGCCTGCGTCAGCCCCTGGGCGAACCCCGGCAGGTCCTTGATCAGCAGCTCGGAGACGTCGATCAGCAGGCTCTTGCGCTCGGGGTGCGGCTTCGACTGGAGCTTGGCGGCGCCCAGGATCGAGTTCGGGAACGAGCGCGCGATCGCGCGCGCGGCCGGCGAGCCGTCGGGAGCCGTGAAGGCGCTATTGCGCATGACGAGTTGCACGCTCTTGCCCACCTGGTGGAACAGGAGCGGGAACTCGCCGATCTGCTGCGCGCCGTAGAAGCCGCGCTCGCCGAGGGCCTGATCCAGCGTGCCCGCGAACAGGAAGGTCCTGTCGAGCTGGGCGGGCAGGATCTCCATCAGGACCTTGTTGTCGTCGGCGCGGCGGTAGAAGGTGAAGAGCCCTTTCACCACCGTCATGTCCTTGACGACTTCGTCGAACGGCTTGTCATCGCCGGGCTTCCCGGCCTCGGGCTTGCCGCCCGCCGGCTGAGACGGAGCCGTGGTCTCGCTCTTGGCGGGCTTCTTTTCTTTCTTCGCAAGGGCTTGGTCGCGAATCGCGGCGCCCGAGATCAGCGCCAGCGCGGCGACGACCGCCGCCAGCATCCTGAGTGTGCGTGTCATGGCTTTCTCCTTGGGCGGTTGCGGCCGGATCGGACCGGCCGTGGACGGACAGATTGGAGCGGGCAAGGCTAGGCGCGGGTTGGCTCGGGCGGCGAGCCCGGGGCGACCAGCGCGGGAGTTTCCCCCACCGGCGGGAACCCCGGCAAGGCAATCGGGATAGGGGGTGGCGGGTTCGTCCCGCTATCCCCCTCCCACACCACCGGACCTGCGGGTCCGCATCCGGCGGTTCGGAAGGTTGACGGCGTGCCTCAACGGCCCGCCCGTGCTTGTTGGTCGTGAGGCGTCGTCAGGGTTTCCTCGCTGCGCTGTACGTTCGGGCTTCACCCTATCCTCCGGCGCGAGCTCCACCCTTGTCGGCGTGGACTTCTGAGGCACGACCCTTTCGTTCCGCACGGACTCGCACTCCCTTCCGTTCGGCCCTTCACGGCGTTGCCGCCGCTAATATGGCCTTGGCTGACTCCTCGCTCCATCCTTGACCAACCGCTCAAGGGGCGTCGCCCTTTCAGGCGTGAGGCGAGGTCTCCCCCGATAAGAACGCTGACCGTCCCGCCACGACCGCCGGATTTACGCCGCCGA
>VBOS01000204.1 GCA_005893185.1 Candidatus Eiseniibacteriota bacterium | reverse complement strand
CGCAGCTCGTCCATGCGCACCCACTCGAAGCCCTTCTCGCGCAGCACCGGGAACAGGTGGTTCCCCGTGGCCTTGATCGAACTGGTGGCGGTCGTGACCTCGTAGAGATCCGTGCACCGCTTGCGCGTCATGCCGATGACGGTCGCGTCCTCGAAGCGGAATTCTCCGGCGACCATCGCCGGCACCCGAACGCCCAACATCTTCTTCTCGAACATCTCCTGGATCGTGATCTGCTTTCCGCCGCTCAGCGTGACGACCGCATCGCCCGTGAGACACGGCGCGTTGCGCTTTCCCTGCTCGAAGAGATCTCTTACGCGACTCGCTCCAACTCCTACAAACATTTCCACGAAATCGCTGCCGCTCATCGAGAAGAACGGGACGCCCGCTTCGCCCGCGACTGCCTTCGCGAGCAGCGTCTTCCCCGAGCCAGGGGGTCCGAGCAGCAGCGCGCCTTTCGGGATCCGGCCGCCGAGGCGCTGGAACTTCTGCGGCTCCTTCAGGAACTCGATGACCTCCTGCAGCTCCTGCTTGGCCTCGTCGCAGCCCGCGACATCCTTGAACGTGACCTTGGGCGAGCTCTCGAGCAGCACGCGCGCCTTGGTCTTGCCGAACTTGAGCGCGGCGCTGCCGCCCGACTGCACCTGGCGCACCATGAAGAGCCACAGCACCAGCACGAACACCACCGGCAGCCAGCCGACCAGCACGCTCACCCAGTTGAAGCTCGGGTTGCGCACCTCGATCTCGACTCCGGGATTGGACTTCCACACCTTGTCGGGCAGATCGGAGCCGTCGCCGAGGATGTTGCTCCTGAACGCCTTGAAGGGCAGCTCGTGCGCGCCGACCTTGATCGCGGACTCGTTCTTCAGATCGCCCGTCACCATCTTCTCGATGATCTGGACGTCCTGGATGTTCCCCTTATCGACCTCCTGAATGAACCGCGTGTAGGAGATCTCGATCCGCTGCGGCGCCATGAAGCTGCCCTGGTACATGCGGAACGCCAGCAGCGACAGCAGCGCGACGAACGCCCAGAACGCCAGCGTGCGGAACGGCCGCCCGCCCTGGAGCGGAGGCCTTCGCGGCGGCGCGCCGCGTCCGTTTCCTCCGCCGCGGGGCTCGCGCTTGCGGGAGCCCTGGGAGCCCCGATCCTCGTCCCGATGAAGCACGCTCTTCTCGATCAACTTTCCTCCAGAACCCCCACGTACGGGAGATTGCGATAGCGCTCGTTCACGTCCAGCCCATATCCCACCACGAAATCGGAGCCGATCTTCCAGCCCACGTAGTTGAGCGGCACAGCCACCTTGCGGCACGGCGCCTTGTCGAGCAGCGTGGCCACGCGCAGGCTGGCCGCGCCGCGGTCGCGCAGCAGCTCGAGCACGTTCGAGAGCGTGAGCCCGGAGTCCACGACGCCCTCGCACAGCACGACGTGGCGGCCGGCGACGTCGCCGCGCAGGTCGTTGATGATGTGCACCGTTCCGCTCGAGGTCGTCCCCTGGCCGTAGGAGGACACCGAGAGGAAGTCGAGGTCGACCTCGAGCGGCGTGGCGCGCGCGAGATCGCACTGGAACATGCACGCCCCCTTCAGCACGCCGACGAAGAGCGGCCGGGTGCTCGGCAGGTCGCGCGCGATCTCGAGGCCCATCTCGCGCACCCGGGCGCCGATCTGCATGGCGGTATACAGCACGCGGACGGTGGGCTCGGTGTCTACCGCACGATGGCTGTCAGTCATGGCTTTCCCCATGCGCCAGAAGGGACCGCCGGGGGCCGCCGGAGGCCGCCCGAGGGCGTCTACCGTTTATCGGCTCCCGGGGCGACATTCCTGCACGTCCCGCTACGAGGCGGATCGTGTCGCGCTCGCGCACGGCGCGGACCCCCGCCGGGAGGTCCAGGCGGCCGTGCGGGCGCGACGCCGCCACCAGACTACACAACCCGGCCATGTGGCGTCGCGTGAGCCCCAGGCCGGCCGGCGCGATCCGCCTCCAGGCCGCCCGCAAGGCCATGCGGCGAGCCGCGATCGGGAACGACCCCAGCCGCTCCCGCTCGAGCGTCGCCACTCCCCCTTCGATGCGGCACAGCGCCGGTCGGCTCGCGGCGAGCCAGGCGCCGAGCGCCTCCTCGGCGTCCCGCGCCTCGCGCGCGGCGTAGGCCACCCGGCGCGCGAGCGCCGCGCGGTCGCGCGCTGCGAGCGCAGGCGCCCGGTCGGAGGTCGGAGTGGGCGCGGCGCCCGCGCGCCCGACCGCCGCGCCCGGCGCCGGATCGAGCGCGCGCAGCAGCGCGGGAATCGCGTCGTTGCGGACGCGGTTTCGCGTCCATGCAGCTTCGCGGTTCGAAGCGTCCTCGCGCCATTTCATCCGCGCAGCTCGCAGATCGGACACGATTTCGAGCCGCGTTGCCTCCAGCAGAGGCTTGAGCCACGCGCCTTGGCGCTCGCGCATGCCGCCCAGCCCCCGCAGACCGGCGCCGCGCAGCAGGCGCATGAGCACGGTCTCGAGCTGATCGTCGGCGGTGTGGGCGGTCGCGATCGCCGCGGCGCGCGCGCGCCTGAGCGCCGCGCGCAGGAACCGGCGCCGCAGGACGCGCAGCCCGTTCTCGCCCGCGAGCCCGTGCCGCTTCATGAGCGCGGAAGCATTGCACCGCGCTGCGATCAGCGGCACGCCGAGCCGCGCGCACAGCCTGCGCACGAACGCGAGATCCGCATCCGCAGCTGCGCCACGCAGCCCGTGATGGAGGTGGGCGGCGTGGAGCGAGAGCCCGAACTCGGGTGCCACGCGGGCGAGCCCCGCGAGCAGCGCCGTCGAGTCGGCGCCGCCGCTCACGGCCACCAGCAGCCCGCTGCCTGCCGGGAGCCGGCAGGGGCCCGAAAGCGCCCGGCGAAGGCACGGCTCGATCCCGCGCAAGCGCATGGGTGGCTTGAAGATAGCTGGTGGCGGCGCAGGGACTCGAACCCCGGACACAGAGATTATGATTCTCCTGCTCTACCAACTGAGCTACGCCGCCAAAGACAGGGGATGGCGTGGAAGATCGAAGCAAGGGACGTTATGGGCCGCGCGGGCCCAAGTCAAGCGCTTACCCTGTGCCCGCGGCCTTCTCGCCTGTGACGGGGGCTGCGATCTCCTCGGCCTCGTCCTGCGGCCGGATGCGGAAGATCCGCACCAGCTCGGCGCGCAGCGCGCCCTCGTCGAGGCGCTCGTGCAGCCGAGTGCCGCGCGGTGACGCGTTCCGAGCACGCCGGAAAGCCGCGGGTTGGCCGAGAGCGGCAGGATGCAGCCCGCGGCCAGCACCGTGTCCTCGCGCACGATCACGGCGCCGTCGTGGAGCGGCGAGCCGGGGCTGAAGAAGGTCTCGAGCAGGGCCGCCGAAACCTTGGCGTCGATGCGCGTCCCGGTGTCCACGAAGTTGCGCAGCCCCACGTTGCGCTCGAGCACGACGAGCGCGCCCTGGCGGCGCAGGGCCAGCGCCTCCGCTCCGCGCACGATCTCCCCCAGCACGCCGTAGCTGTCGCCGCGCAGGAACGCCCGGAAGTAGCGCGTGCGCCCGAGCTGGGCCAGCGCGTGGCGCAGCTCGGGCTGGAACACGATCACGAACGCGATGAGGGCCACCGGCCGGACAATTTTCACGATCCACTTGACCGCGATGAGGTCGGACAAGTTGGCCAGGAAGGCCACCAGCACGATCACGAGGACCCCGACGTACATCTGGGCGGCGCGCGTGCCCTTGGCCATGATGAGCAGGCGGTAGAACAACGCCGCGACCAGCAGGATGTCGAGGAGGTCGAGGAGCCAGATCGGGTGGACGGGCGTCATGGCAAGGGGCGCGCGTGCGCCACGTTCAATCTATCAGACCGGGTCGTGAGTCTCCACGCCGGATCGCCGCGCCGCTCGGAGCTGCTCGGCAATTCGCACAGCTCGCACCGTGGCGGCCACGTCGTGGGTACGCACGATGCGGGCGCCGAGGTAGACCGCGACGGCTGTCGCCGCGAGCCCGCCTTCGAGCCGCTGATCGGGCGGCAGATCGGGCACCGGGTCTCCGCCGCCCCCGGCTCCCGCGCCCGCGTCCGCCCGCGCGGCAGCCACGACTCCCGCTCCGGTGGTGGCACCCGTGCCAGCTGAAGCGTCCGCTCGGGCCGCCGCACCCGCGCCCTTCCCCAGGAAGCTCTTTCGCGACACGCCGACCACGACCGGGCGGCCGAGCGCTCCGATCTCCTCGAGCCGGGCCAGCAGCTCGAAGTTGTGGCGCGGCGTCTTGCCGAAGCCGATGCCGGGATCGAGCGCCACGCGCTCCAGCCCGATGCGGTCGCGCCGGGCGCTCTCGAGGCGCGCGCCGAGCCATTCAGCGACCTCGCGCGCGGCATCGCCGTAGCGCGGGTCGTTCTGCATGGTTCGTGGCGTCCCGCGCATGTGCATGAGCACGATGCCGGCGCCCGCCTCCGCCGCGACGCGCGCCATCTCCGGATCGCCGAGCGCCGTGACGTCGTTCACGATCGACGCCCCGGCTTCCAGCGCCCGCCGCGCGACCATGGCGCTAGCTGTGTCCACCGAGATGCAGGCGCCATCCGCCGCCAGCGCCTCGAGCACCGGGAGCAGCCGCCTGAGCTGCTCCTCCACGGGCACGGGGGCTGCGCCGGGGCGCGTGCTCTCGGCGCCCAGGTCGACGACGTCCGCGCCCTCCGCGATCAGCGATCGCCCGCGCGCGATCGCGGCCGCAGGCTCGAGATACCGCCCGCCGTCCGAGAACGAGTCGGGCGTCACGTTCACGATGCCCATGACCAGCGTGCGGTCGCCGAGATCGAATTCACGCTCGCGGCACCGCCAGAGCATCGGGCCGCCTACTTCGTGAGCGCCGCCTTGAGGCGCGCGATCTGGGCGGCGTGGTTGTGCGCGTGCGCTGCGTAGATCTGGAGCCACGTCGCCGCGCTGTAGAGCCCGCTCTCGGTGTGCCAGCCGGCGCGCTTCCAGTCTTCGTCGGTCATCTCGTGCAAGAGCTGCGATGTCGTCGCCCGCACCGCGCGGAAGAGGTCGAGCGCCGGGGCGTGGTCACGCAGGTTGTAGCGCAGGAGCACGGCCCAGGCGTCCTGGTCGTACCCCTGGAGCACCCAGATGGTGGACGATCTCGCGCGCGCTCCACTTGCCCGGGAACGGGTGCGCCGTGAGCCCGCCGGCCGGAAACCCGTCCAGCGCCGCTTCCACGTCGCGGCAGCCGGCGGCGTACTGCGCGATCAGCCTGTTTCTCTCATCGGGAGCCATGCGAACGGGTTCCTTTCCGCGACCGGGCCGCACACTTGACTGCGCTTTGACCTCGCGTGTGTCGGATGGTAGCACTTACCGCTCCGATTGCCCGTGTGCGGGGCGCTCGCCGGCCGCGGCGGCCCCGCTGTTTCTTGTTCGGGGCGGTGGTCGGACCCTCTGGAGATCCGTTTCGCATGACCCCTTCGAGGTTTGCGCTGCGCCTGCTGGCCGTCGCAGCGGCGGCCGCCGGCTTGGGCTCGGCCGTTCCGGCCGCTGCGCAGATCGCGGGCCACGCGGTCGAGGTCTCGGGCGGCGCCGGCGTCTACAACCCCGACGCCCGAACGCTGGCGCAGACCGGTCCGGCCTACAAGGGCGCGCTCGGCTACCGGTTTCTGCCGGGCTTCACGCTCGAAGGCCAGGCGACCTTCGCGCCGAGCAAGTCCGACACCGGGTCCAAGCCGACGCAGAACTTCAGCATGTTCGGCCTCGACCTGCGCTGGAACCTGCGCCCCGCGGACAACCGGGCCGCGCCCTTCCTCTTGTTCGGCGGGGGCTACGGCATGAGCCACGCGCAGGCCTCCACGCCCGAAAAGCTGGCGCGCGGCGCCGTCACGCTCGGCATGGGGCTGCTGGTGAACGCCATCAACCAGCGCTGCTACGTGCGCTCCAGTGGAACTTCTTCGGCAAGGTGCGCGACCAGGATCTCGACAAGGTCCGCGACTGGCTCGACCATTGCCCGAACACCCCGCTCGGCGCGGCCGTCGATGCCCACGGCTGCCCAGAGGACGCAGACGGGGACGGCGTGCTCGACGGCCTCGACAAGTGCCCGAACACCCCCAAGGGTTGCACCGTGGACAAGAAGGGCTGTCCCTCGGATCAGGACGGCGACGGCGTGTGCGACGGCGTGGACAAGTGCCCGGACACGCCCAAGGGCTGCACGGTGGACGCCTTTGGCTGCCCGGCCGATCCGGACAGCGACGGCGTGTGCGACGGCGTGGACAAGTGCCCGAACACCCCCAAGGGCTGCACCGTGGACGCCAAGGGCTGCCCCTCGGACGCCGACGCCGACGGCGTGTGCGACGGCGTGGACGTGTGCCCCAACACGCCGCGCGGTTACAAGGTGGACGCGCACGGCTGCCCGATCGAGGTCAACGAGAAGGAGACCGAGCTGCTCGACACTGGGATGATCCGGCTCGAGAACATCCAGTTCGAGACCAAGAAGGCGGTGCTGAAGCCGGTTTCGATCACGGCGGTCGAGGAGGCCGCCCGCGTGCTGCAGCAGTATCCGCAGCTCAAGGTCGAGATCGGCGGGCACTGCGACAACCGCGGCAGCAAGGCCATGAACGACACGCTCTCCGATTCGCGGGCGCGCGCGGTGCTCGAGTACGTGAAGGCCAACTTCCCCGCGATCCCCTCGTCGCAGTACAGCTCGAAGGGCTACGGGTTCTCGCGTCCGATCGCGTCGAATGCCAACGACGCAGGGCGCGCCCGGAACCGGCGAGTCGAGTTCAAGGTGCTGAACACCGGGACGCTGCGGACCGAGCGCAACCGGCGGCATTTCCTGCGCACGGGCGAGTCGGCGCCGCCCGAGAAGCTCGAAGCGCCCAAGTCCGCCCCGCCCGACAGCACGAAGCGCTGAGGCGGGCCGGGGGGCGACTCGCGGGCGTGGTAGGCGCGTCCGAGTTCGGGGGTGCTTCGCCCTTGGCGCGGGGGCGATCGTCGGCCCGCGGCGTTAAGATGTCGGGTGCCATGACCAGAGTGGCAGTGATCGGACTCGGCGCCATGGGCGGCCGCATCGCGCGCCGCCTCATCGATGCCGGCCATGACATCGTTGTGTGGAACCGCGACGCGACGAAGGCCGCGCCGCTCGTAGGCCCGGGGGCGACGCCGGCCCGAAGCCCTTGCGAGGCCGCGCGCGGAGCCGCCGCCGTGATCACGATGGTGTCGGATCCGGCGGCGCTTCGCGACGTCACAGAGGGGCCCGCGGGCGTCGCCGCCGGCGCGGATGCCTCGACCACCATCATCCAGATGGCGACCGTTGGGCCGGCCTCCCTCACGCGCCTGGCGTCGGTGTTGCCGCCCGGCGCTGGGCTGCTCGATGCTCCGGTGCTCGGCAGCCTCTCGGAGGTCGAATCGGGCTCGCTCAGGATCTTCGTCGGCGGCCCCGCGGAGCTGATGGAACGGTGGCGGCCGCTGCTCTCGGCGCTCGGAACTCCCCTTCACGTCGGCCCGCTCGGCGCCGGCACGGCGGCCAAGCTCATGGCCAACTCGACCCTGCTCGGCGTGCTCTGCGTTCTCGGTGAAGCCTTGGCTCTGGGCGAGGGCCTGGGGCTGCCGAGAGACAAGGCATTCGATGTGCTGGCCGCGACACCGCTGTCGGCCCAGGCGGAACGTCGGCGGCGCTCGATCGAGAGCGGGCAGTACCCGGCCCGCTTCTCCATGTCCCTCGCGCGCAAGGATGCTGAACTGATCCTCGAGGCCGCCGCCACGACGGGATTGGACCTGCGGCTCGCTGCGGCCGCGCGGACGTGGTTCGCAGAGGCCGATGGCGAAGGCACCGATCCGGACTACTCCGCGGTGCTCGCCCGGATCCTCGAACGCCGTCCAGGCCGGAGCCGAACATGACCGAATGGCGCCACGGCGAGTACGTCATCACGACCGATCCCGC
>VBOS01000203.1 GCA_005893185.1 Candidatus Eiseniibacteriota bacterium | reverse complement strand
CGGCACGCGAGTGATGATGAACGCCGCGGAGTCCCACGGCGTGGACAAGTTCGTGCTCATCTCGACCGACAAGGCGGTCAACCCGACGAGCGTGATGGGCGCCTCGAAGCGGCTGTGCGAGATGCTGCTCCAGGCTCGGGCGCGCGCGAGCCGGACGCGCCTCGTCGCGGTCCGGTTCGGGAACGTGCTCGGCAGCGACGGCTCGGTGATCCCGCTCTTCCAGCGTCAGCTCGAGCGCGGCGGGCCGGTCACGGTCACGCACCCGGAGGCGCGCCGCTACTTCATGACCATCTCCGAGTCGGTGCGCCTGGTGCTGCAGGCGGCCGCCATGGGTCGCGGGGGGGAGGTATTCCTGCTCGACATGGGCGAGCAGGTGCTCATCGTGGATCTCGCGCGGCAACTGATCCGGCTTTCCGGGCTGCGCGAGGGAGAGGACGTGGAGATCGTCTTCACGGGTTTGCGGGCGGGGGAGAAGCTCTACGAGGAGCTTCACTCGCACGCCGAGCAGGCGCGCATGACGCGGCACGAGCGGGTGCTGCGCTGGGAGCTGGACGCGCCGGACGAGGGCTCACTCGCGCACGGCGTGGAGGAGCTGGTCGCGCTGGCATCGGGAGGCGACGGGGAAGCGATCAAGCGCTGCCTGTCGCGACTGGTTCCGGAGTACCGCGAGGCGGCGGTTGCGCCGCCGGTCACGATCGCGGCCCGCGACGTCGTCGATCTGCCGCTCGCGACGAATTCGGGAGAGCCGGGGCGAAAGGGGAGAAACGACCCGCCCGGCGCGATCGGGGCGGCGTGGCGATGGCTTCGCTCGCGCCTCGGAACCGATGCTTGACGCTTCGGCCGGGCGCTCGCTAGCGTGGCAACGTCAACGATTCGTGTTGCCGGCGGCCCATCGTGACTCGTCGGCGCCGCGCTCGAGCCGCCGCGGACCGAGGAATCCGCGCGGGCGGGGGTCGGAAGCCAAAGAAAATCACCCCGCTTCCGCCGTCACGGCTTCCGCGGGGTGAATTTTTATGGGGGACGTCGTTCTCAGAATCGCGGGCCGCACGCGAATGTCGTCGAACTAGCCCCCCAGCCTAGCTGAGTCATGCCCTCAGATGCAGTGGCGCGAGGAAGGGTTTCAGTTTTTTTTCGCGTGGAGCGGGCCCCAAGGCGCTGCACGTTTTCGAACTCGGGCGGCGTTGCGGTCAAACCCTGAACTACTTCTGGACATGGTCCTGACAAGGAGGGCTTCGCTCGAGTGAACCAAGGCTATTTCCTCGCGATTGCCGGCAACATCGGGGTCGGCAAGACCGAGCTGACGAATCGCCTGAGCGCCGAGCTCGGCTGGCTGGCCTATTACGAGCCCGTGATCGAGAACCCCTACCTCGATCCCTTCTATCGGGACATGACGCGCTGGAGCTTCCATCTGCAGATCTACTTCCTGAGCGAGCGCTTCAAGGCCCAGGTCGAGATCGGCAAGAGCCCGCTATCCTTCATCCAGGACCGGACCATCTACGAGGACGCCGAGATCTTCGCGCGCACTCTCCACGAGCAGGGCTCGATGACCGACGTGGACTACCAGAACTACGTCTCGCTGTTCGAATGCATGGTCTCGTTCCTGCGCAAGCCCGATCTCATCCTCTACCTCAAGGCCAGTCCCGCGACGCTGATGGAGCGCATCGCGCGGCGCGGCCGCGCCAGCGAGAGCGCGATCGGGATCGACTACATCGCCCGCCTCAACCGGGCTTACGACGAGTGGATGCGGCGCGCGCGGCACGATGGGGAGGTGCTCGAGATCGACACCGAAAACGTTCCGCTCCAGGGCGAGACCCCCGCCTTCACCCAGCTCGTTCTGGACCTCAAGCGGCGTTTCCCGCGCCAGGCGGAGCTGCGGCTCGAGACGGACTAACGCCGCGCTGCCAGCACCGCCGTGCAGCGCGCGCATAGGCCCCGCTCCGGCCCGGCGGTTGCGACGTCGGCCCGGTACGTCCAGCAGCGCTCGCACTTCGGGTAGCGGGTCTTCGTCACCTTGACGACCAGGCCGGGGTCCGTGCCCTTGGGAAGAGTGGCGCGCACCGTTGCGCCGGCCACCAGCAGCAGGCCCACGAGCTCGGCGCGGTAGGCCTCGAGGCGTCGGGCGGTCTCGTCGGTCGTGTGGATCTCCACCTCCGCCTCGTTGGTGGTGGCGAGCTCGCGCGACGCCCGGAGCGGCTCGATCGCGGCGTTCACCGCGTCGCGCACCCCGAGCAGGAACGTCCACTCGTCCTCGCCGGCCGCGGGGGGGACGGCGCGCCACTCCGCCAGATGCACGCTCTCGCACTCTGCGACCAGGGCGGGGTGGTGCTGCCACGCCTCATCGGCTGTGAAAACCAGCGCGGGGGCGGCGGCCAGCGCCAGGTCATGGAGCGCGCGCCACAGGACGGTCTGCGCCGAGCGCCGGGCCGGATCATCCGGAGCCAGCGTGTAGAGCCGGTCCTTCGCCACGTCGAGGAAAACCGCCGAGAGGTCCACCGTGCAGAGATCGAGCAGCACGTCGAGCGCCCGATGGAACTGGAGCGCCTCGTACTCCTCGCGCATGCGCGCAACGCGCGCAGCCAGGCGGCGGGCGAATGCACGGTCCACGCGCGTGAGCCGGTCGTCGGGAAGCCCATCGGCCGGGCCGAAATCGCCGAGGTTCCCGAGCAGGAACCGGAACGTGTTCCGCACCTTGCGGTAGGCGTCGGCCACCCGCTGCAGGATCTCGTCCCCGACGCGCACGTCGCTCCTCCAGTCGGTCGCGAGCGCCCACCAGCGCACGATCTCCGCGCCGTACTTGTCCACAACTTCCTGGAGCGCGAGGTAATTCCCTTTCGACTTGTGCATCGCGAAGCCCTGGGAATCGAGCACCCATCCGTGGGTCAGCACGTCGGTGTACGGAGCGTGGCCGGTGATGCCAACGCTCACCATGAGGGACGAGTTGAACCAGCCGCGATGCTGGTCGGGGCCCTCGAAGTAGGCCACACGTCCTCCGGCCGCCGCGCGCTCCCAGGCCGCGCGCAGCTCCGGGTGGGTGGCCTGCACCGCACGGTGCGTGGAGCCAGAATCGAACCACACGTCGAGGATGTCGGTCTCCTTGCGGAAGGGCCCGGCCGCGCCGCAATTCGGGCAGCGGAAGCCTTGCGGCAGGAAGCGCTCGACCGGCTGCTCGAACCAGACGTCTGAGCCATGCTCGCGGGTGGCGGCCGCCGCGCGCTCGATCACGGGCGGCTCGAGCAGCGGGGCGGCGCATGCTTCGCAGTAGACGGCCGGGATGCCGACGCCCCACGACCGCTGTCGCGATAGGCACCAGTCCGGCCGCTCCCTCACCGATTCGCGGATGCGGTTCTGCGAGGCCGGGGGGTCCCAACGCACTTCCTGCTCGATCGCCGCCAGCGCCCGGGCGCGATGGCCTTCGCGATCGATCACCATGAACCACTGGTCCGTCGCGCGGAAGATCACCGGGCCGCGGCAACGCCAGCAGTGCGGATAGGAATGAACGATCTTGCCAGCTGTGAGGATGCGGCCGCGTCCCTC
>VBOS01000202.1 GCA_005893185.1 Candidatus Eiseniibacteriota bacterium | reverse complement strand
CACCTGTATGTGGAGGAACTGTCGGGCCTGGGGGTGGCGCATGAGGCGCTGGTGCCAGCTGCCGTCGAGGAGCCGGAAGCCGAGGGCCTCGTTGCGACCGGATGAGCTGCGCGCCCTGCTCGCGCGCGTGCGGCGCGGGGCTGTGACGCCGGCGGCAGCTGCGCGCGCGATCGCAGAGGCCCCGATCGAGCAGCTCGAGTTCGCGACCCTCGACCACCAGCGCGCGCTGCGCACAGGCGTCCCGGAAGTCGTGTTTGGCCCGGGCAAGAGCGTCCCCGACTTGGTCGCGATCGTGAGCCGGCTCTACGCGCGCAACGGTCTCGTGCTCGCAACGCGCGTTTCCGAGGCCGGAAGCCAGGCCCTGTTGCGCGCGTTCCCGGAGGCGCGGCGCTACGAGCGCTCCGGCATCGTCGTGCTCCGCAAGCGGGCGCCCAAACCGCGCGGTCGGGTGCTGGTGGTGTGCGCCGGCACATCCGACCTCCCCGTTGCGGAAGAGGCAGCGGTCACGGCCGAAACGCTCGGCAGCCGGGTCGAGCAGGTGGCCGACGTGGGCGTGGCGGGCCTCCACCGCCTGCTCGCGCACCGCGAGAAGCTGCGCGGCGCGCGGGTCGTGGTGGTGGTCGCGGGCCTCGAGGGCGCGCTGCCGAGCGTTGTGGGCGGGCTGGTGGACCGGCCTGTGATCGCTGTGCCGACCAGCGTCGGCTACGGCGCGCACTTCGGCGGTCTGGCGCCCCTGCTCGCCATGCTGAACTCGTGCGCCCCGGGCGTGACCGTCGTGAACGTGAACAACGGCTTCGGCGCCGCGGCGCGCGGAGGGAGGGTCCCGGAGCGCGCTCGCGAGGGAGCGAGGCGGAGCCCTAGGCGGAGCCGAGCGGTGCCGGGTGACGCGACGCCCGCCCCCGCAGCGTTGCGCCGGGGAAAGCGAGCTTGAGCGTGCGCATCGCGTACTTCGACTGCTTCTCCGGGATCAGCGGCGACATGTGCCTGGGCGCGCTGGTCGCAGCCGGCTGGCCGTTCGAGCGGCTCGAGTCGCTGCCCCGCCGCCTCGGCCTCGAAGGCGTGCGCGTGACCAGCGAGCCCGCGCGGCGCGGTCCGTTCGCGGCGCTGCGCGTCGTGGTCGCAGTCGAGCGCGACCAGCCCCACCGCCACCTGCGAGATGTCCTCGCCGCGCTCGATTCCGGGGATCTCGAGCCCGCTGCGCGGGAGCGCGCGCGCGCCGTTTTCACGCGGCTCGCGACGGCCGAAGCAGCTGTCCACGGCACTTCGGTCGAAAAGGTGCACTTCCACGAGGTCGGAGCCGCCGACGCCCTGGTGGACGTGGTGGGGGCGATCGAGGGCCTGGAGGCGCTCGGGGTCCAAAGCGTCTATGCATCGCCCCCGCGGCTCGGCGGCGGGACGGTCGAGAGCGAGCACGGCCCGATCCCGGTGCCGGCGCCCGCCACCGTCGAGCTGCTGCGCGGCGCCCCGGTCGAGCTGGGTCCGATCCCGGCCGAGCTGACAACGCCGACCGGCGCTGCGCTGCTCGCGACCCTCGTCCAGGATTGGGCGGGGCCGCCTGCCTTTCGGCTCGAGCGGGTGGGCGTTGGCGTCGGCACGCGCGATCCGAAGCGCCGGCACGCGCGATCCGAAGGAGTTGCCCAACGTGCTGCGCGTCCTGATCGGGGAGGCAGATGCGGGTGCTCCGAGCCGGCGGCGCGTCGCCGTCCTCGAGACCGCTCTCGACGACGAGAACCCCCAGGTGATCGCGGCCCTGGTGCCGCAGCTCCTCGCAGCGGGGGCGCTGGATGCCATGATGGTCCCGACCGTGATGAAGAAGGGGCGGCCCGGCGTGTGGCTCACGGTGATCGCAGAGGCCCACGACGCGGACGATCTCGCGGCCCGGCTCCTGACCGGCACATCGTCCCTTGGCGTCCGACTGCGCTTCGATGAGCGCTACGAGCTCGAGCGCCGGATCGAGCAGGTCGAGACCCGCTTCGGCCCGATCGCGCTCAAGATCGCAACCCTGCCCGGGGGAGGCGAGCGCGCTGTGCCGGAATTCGAGTCGGTGCGGTCGGCCGCCGAGCGTTCCGGCCGCCCTCTGAGGGAGATCGCGGAGACCGCTGTGTTGGCGTGGCGGACGCAGGTCGGGGAATCGAGATGAGGCCGCCCTCCCCACCCGCCCGGGGGAAGAGGGTTCCCGGATGACCCTGATCGCGCGCGATCTCTCGGTCGCTCCACCCGGAGCCCCGGACCCCGTGGTCCGGGGCTTTTCTATGGAAGTGGCTGCGGGCGAATGGGTTGCGCTCTCGGGTGCGAACGGATCGGGCAAGACCAGCCTGGCGCTGACACTGGCTGGGCTGTGGCCGGCGGTTGAAGGCGATGTGACGCTGGAAGGCGAGCCGATCGCCCGGGCGCGCGAGCGCGGGGCCGTGGCAGCTGTGCTGCAGGAGCCGATGAGCCAGCTCCTCGAGCCGACGGTGGCGGATGAGCTGGCTTTCACGGCGCGCAATCTCTCGGCCCCAGATGACGCGATCGCGGATGACATGCGGCTCTGGGCCAGGCCAGCAACTCGTCCTGATCGCAGCGGCCCTGGTCGCGCGCCCCACGCTCCTGGTCGCAGACGAGGCCGGCGCCCATCTCGACCCCGCCTCGCGGGCTCTCGTGCTCGAAAAGCTGCGGCGGGCTGTGAGCGAGGGCTTGGGGGTGCTATGGGTGACCCAGGACTCGGATGAGATCGCCCACGCCGACCGCGAGGTGGTCCTTGGCATTCCCGCGGCCCCAGGCGCCCATCGGACGGCCGCGGCCCAACCGCCTGGTTCGGAGGCCATCGCGCTCCGGATCCGCGTGAGCCCCTGGGACGGATCCCCGGGGCCGCACGTGAGCTGCTCTCGGCCGCACGTCGTAGCTGTCCCCGCCGCCGGCGTCACGGCGATCGTCGGCCCGAATGGTGCCGGCAAGAGCGTGCTGCTCTCAGCCGCCGCCGGAGTGCTCCGGCTCGACCAGGTGGAGGTGAGCCTCCTCCCCCACGATCCGCCTCCGATTCTCTCCGCCCAGTACCCGGAGCTCCAGATGTTCGAGGAGCGGGTCGCAGACGAGGTCGCATT
>VBOS01000201.1 GCA_005893185.1 Candidatus Eiseniibacteriota bacterium | reverse complement strand
TCGCGCTGGGCGCCGAGCGGGTCGATGCTCCTGCGTGGCGAGGATGGGCCACGGCCTTGGGGGTGCTCTGGATCGCAACTGGCGCGCACAACCTCATCGCCCGCCAGGGCACGGCGAAGCGTCTGTTCAACGACCATCCCGAGGAGATCATCGGGCGGTTGCAACAGTTGTCCGCTGGCGAGCCGGCGCTGGTGGTGACCGACGACCTCGTGCTCACATTCGAGATCAACGAGCGCCGGGCGAAGGGCCGGACGCAGCTCGTGACCTGCTCGCCTTTTCACGATCGCTTCCACGGCTACCCCGCCGGGTTGCACGAGGACGTAGCGCGGTTCAACTGGGCGTTCATCATCGATCACCCGGAAGGTGCCCCGCCGGGAGAGGACCTGCCCGGGGCCGAGGCGGCGGCGGCGCTGTCCAAGGGCAGGCAGCTGATCGCGGATCCGCGACAAGTCGATCTGGGCGTCGATCCCGACTGGAGGCTGAAGAGCCATCTCGTGAATGCTCGCGTCGGCCCCTCTCGGCTTCGCGCTTTCTACGGCCGCCCGATGCCCGGCGACTGGCCCGATGTGGGGCGGCACATGGAGCTCGCTGCGGGATACTCCATGTTCAAGGATCTATAGGCCGTCTCTCGCCGGCTTCTACTCAACGCGCTCGAGGCAGCGTGAGGAGGCGTTCCGGAGGGATCGGGGCGAGCGTGGACCGGAGTTCGGGCTGCACGTAGATCTTCGCCTTGGGAAACGGATCCGCTGCCAGGTACTCCGCAGCGATGTTCGGCCGCAGGCGACTCCTCCTCACGATGTGAAAGGTCTGCCCCGCCCGCTCGATCCGCGTCACCCAGAAGCCGGCCTCATCCGTCTCCACCCAGACGCGGGGGCCGCCGCGCTCGAGCAGGGCGAAGACCAGATAGTCGTCCACATCCCCGAGGAAGACCACTTCCGGGTCCGGCACTCGCGCCAGCCGGCGGCCCTCCTCCCGAAGCTGGCCGTGGACCGATCGCATGGCGGCGTGATAGGGGAGCGAGGCGCCGAGCGTGACCGATCCGGTCGCCATCCGCTGGGCTCCGGACCCTTCCGGCCAGTAGGTCTGGGCGATCGGCCGGTAGAGCAGTTCCGCACCCGCCTGGTTGACGACCACCACGGCGAGCGCGAGGACGACGGCGCGACGCGTACCCAGCTGGCGCACGGCGGCGAGCCCGAACATCTCCGCCAGGGCGATGAGGGCGAAGAAAAAGTGACGGGACGGAGTCGGGTTCGGCAGCCAGAAGACGAGCGCTACTCCGAACAAGACGAACGGCGGCACCACCGAGCGCGCGGGGTCGGGGTTCGGCCATGGGCGCAGGGTCAGGGCCGAGCCGACCAGGACCAGCCCCAGTCCCGAGGCCAGGACCAGAACGACCGCCCCACGGAGGAGTCCTTCGGGGTTGTAGAACGACTTGAAGAAGGCTCCGACCGACTTGAGCACCAAGCCGTGTTCGCCCGCGATCCCACGCTGGAACCACATGAAGGCTCCGAACGCTGCGCAGAACACCAGGCCGCGCACCGCCACGCGCCGGATGCGCCCTCCTGCCGCGGCGCCCGGTCGTGAGACCAGGGCGAGCCACGGCAGAGCGAGGACCGAGTCGGCCCTCACCGCGAATGAGGCGAAGAGCAGGACCCCTGTGAGCGCGAGCGCCGCGAGCGCCGCTGCCCCGTGCAGGGATTCCTGCCGCATGAGCACGATCCCGGCTCCGAACAGCAGCGACGCCGAGAGCATGAACGGGTGGCCGTACGTGGCCAGCTCGAGCACCATGGGCGAAAACGCCACGACGATCGTCACGGCCAGACTGTCCGCCAGCCCGTGGATGCGCATCATGAGCCAGCCGAGCGCGCCGCACGCCAGCACCGCGCTCCCCCACCCGATGGCGTTCACGGCCGCGATCAGGCTCGACCCCCGCTCGCGCACGTGCGCGGGCAGGTGATAGAGGAGCCAGTAGTAGCCCCACGAGAACAGCACCCCGTACTTGTGAGAGAGGTTCCACTGATCCGCGCGCGCAGGATGCTCGAGCACTCCGCTGAGCATGAGGAGCGTATCGGGATCGCCGACGCAGTCGCGGTAGAGCCACGGCAGGGTGAGAAGGCCCAGCACGGCCGCGGGGATGAGGCACAAGGCCCCGGTCCACCGCCGCGATCCCGGCCGGGGGAGAAGGCCCGTCGCGTGCGTTCCCCGCGCGACGGTCAAGCGGCAGGCGCCCCGGGCTCGTTCCGGAGATCCGGGAGCGGCCGCGCGCGCAGGCGCCGGACGAGCGAGAAGTAGCGCGCGATGGTGCGCGTCATCTTCATCTTGCTCGCGCCCTCCTTGCGATCGTAGCGCAGCACGAGCGGCGTCTCGGCCACAGCTGCACCCCCACGTCCCAGCTTGAGCAGCAGCTCGGCCATACAGGTGAAGCCCGGCTCTTCGATCAGCCCCTCGCCCCAGGCGGCGGCGGCGCGCCGCAGCGTGGCAACGCGGTAGAGCCGGAAGCCGCACGTGTAGTCGCGCGCCCCGCGCACCGGGGCCGCGAGCGAGAGCAGCAGGCTCGCGCCGCGCGAAAGCAAGCTGCGCAGCGGTGTGAGGCCGATCTCGCCCCCGCCCGGAGCGTAGCGCGATGCGATCACGACGTCGGCACGCTCGGCGGCGAGCCGGTCCCACATTGCGACGAACAGCGCGGGGTCATGCGTATCGTCCGCGTCCATGGTGCCGATCACGTCGCCGTCTGCGGCCCGCGCGAGTGCAGCCTGCAGCCCGGTGCGGAGCGCGGCCCCCAGGCCCCGAATCACGCCGTGCGGGATCACGCCGAGCGCGAGCCTGCCCTGAAATGCGGCGGCCGCAGCCGCGGTCCCGTCGCGGCTGCCGTCGTCCACGACGAGTACGTGCAGCCCGGCACCGCGCCCGCGCAGCGCAGATTCGAGGGCCAGGTGGCGCTCGAGCAGCGGTGGAAGCGACCGTTCCTCGTTGTAAGCTGGAAGCACGCTCCACAGAGTCTTCACTGGGGCTCCGGGGCCGTGGGGGCGGGTGGCGGCAGCAGGCACTCGCGCGATCATAGGAGTTTCGGAGGACGGCGCCCGCGAATTCCCAGGCGACTGGCACGCGTCTCGCAAAGCTCGCGAGACCGATGGGTCTCCGCTCCGGACCTTGGCTCATTCCGGAGCGATGGATTCGCGTGACATGTAAAGTCCCACACCCGCCCCAAACCAATCCTTGATTCGTTGTCGTGTCCTTGCTAATCTGGATTCTGCCTGACCGGGAATTAACCCTACCTTTTCGGAGGCTTCACCGGGCGCCAATTGCTAACTGGGTTCGTTGGGTAGCAGTTCGAGCGAGCTTGTACCGGTCGCTGAGAGGCGGCCGAGGCCCCTCAAACGGGGGCTTTCGAGGTTGAGACAACTTGCCGTTTGGCCTGTTGCACGTGCTCGAAGAGTCCTCGACCCAGTTCGAATGGATCAAGCGAGAACTCTGAGCCGGGAGGAGGCCTCCTCTCGGCGTTTTTCACGGGCAACACAACACAGAGTGGCAGCCATGGAGCCCGATAATCTCGCGACCCCCGGCGATGATTGGACTGCGCGTGCCACCATGCCCGCGCCCGGCAACCCAATCGTAACGGCCCCCACCAACGGTCATGCCGGCACTGCTGCGCCCGTCGGCCCGCGGACGGAGCCCAAAGGAAACGGGTCGGCCACCGCGGTCGCGAACGGAAACGGCGGGTACTTGAGCCACACTCTGGCCCAGGCTTGGCTCGCCGCCGAGGCGTCCGCAGCCACTTCCTCCGCGACGGTCGTCGAGCTCCATCTGCGCTCGGCGCAGAGCTTCTACCTTCGCGCCGGCAAACGACTGCTGGATGCGATCGGCGCCACCCTTGCACTCGTCATCACATCGCCGATCCTGGTGCTCGCAGCTCTCGCCATCAAGCTCGAGTCGCGCGGCCCTGTGCTGTACCGTTCGACCCGCATCGGGCGCGACGGCCGGCCCTTCACGTTCCTGAAGCTGCGCTCGATGGTGCACGGTGCGGACCAGCATCGGCACCGGCTGTCGCACCTGAACGAGTGCGACGGCCCCGTTTTCAAGATCAACCGCGATCCGCGTGTGACGCGCGTCGGGCGCTTCCTGCGCGTGACGAGCATCGACGAGATCCCTCAGTTCGTGAACGTCATCCTGGGCCAGATGAGCCTGGTCGGCCCGCGGCCTCCGATCCCCGAGGAAGTGGCGCAGTACGAGCCCTGGCAGCTCCGCCGCCTGGACGTGCGGCCCGGCATCACCTGCCTGTGGCAGATCAGCGGGCGGAGCCGCATCGGCTTCCAGGAGTGGATGCGACTCGATCTCGAGTACATCCGGCGCCAGTCCTTCGCCCTCGATCTCAACATCCTGGTGCGCACCATTCCCGCGGTGCTGTCACGGGAGGGCGCCTACTGACGGGAGCCCCTCCGCGCCCATCCCTGCGCACCCTCCCTCGGCCCGACCCCGAACTTCCCGCTCTTCCGCTCGCCGGCGATCCGGCCGTCGCCTGGAACCTGGCCGCCGCCACGCTGGTCGCGGCGTTCCTGCGCTTTTTTCACATCGGTCACCAGAGCCTCTGGATCGACGAGACGCTGACTTGGTACAGCGCCGACCTCGGGTCACGTCCATGGTCCGCTCTATGGACTGATCGTGCGGCTGTGGTGCGGAGTGGCCGGCGACTCGGAGTGGGCGCTGCGCCTGCCGTCGGCCGTGCCCGGCGTGCTCCTCGTGCCTGCGATGGCGTGGCTCGCAGCGCTATGGCTGGGGCGCGGCGCGGCGCTGCCCGCGGCCTGGCTCGCTGCAGGCTCGCCCTACCTGGTTTGGTACTCGCAGGAGGCCCGCTGCTACTCGCTGCTCATGCTGTGCGTCGTGCTCTCGTGCGTGGCGCTCCTCTCGCTCGCGCGCCGGCCCGGCGCGCGTGCCGCGCTGGTCTACGGAGCGGCGGCCGCGGCGGGGCTGCTCTCGAGCTTCAGCTTCGTGATGATCGCGCCGCTCCATCTGCGCTGGTGGCGCTGCCCTGGGCTCCCCGCCTCCTCCGCGTGTGGGACTGGCATCGGCTCGGGCCCGGCGGCAGCACATTCGCCGAGGCCGCGCCGCTGCGCGGCAATACGACGTTTCATGCCGGCGCGATCCCGTTCGCGCTGCACGCGTTCGCGGTCGGGTACACGCTCGGGCCGTCGCTGCGCGAGCTGCGCGCAGCAGCTTCCCCGCGCACCCTCGCGCATCACGCCCCGGGGATCGCAGCGGTTGCGCTGGTCTTCGGAGCGCTCGGCGGGCTCGGCCTAGTCGAGATCTCGCGGCGCAGGCGGCTCGCCGACCTGGCGCTCTGGGTGGTCGTTCCGGCCCTGATCGTGAGCTATTTCGCCCTGCGGAACTTCAAGGTCTTCCACCCCCGGTACCTCTCGGTCTCATTCCCCGGATTCCTGCTGGCGCTGGCTGCGGCCTTCGCGGCCCTCGGACGGCGGGCGCGCGTGGCAGCCGGGGCGGCGGTAGGCGTCATATGGGCCGTCTCGCTCCATCACGCCTACTTCGACTCGCGCTACGCGAAGGAAGACTACCGGAGCGCGGCCGCCCTGATCCGGGAGCGTGGCGCCCAGGGAGAAGTGCTGCTTTCGGTCAACTCCGACGAGCCCATGGTTTACTATTATCGCGGGCCGCTGCCGCAGACACGCTTGTGGCTCGGCTTTGCGGGGCATCCGGACCTGGATCGCAGGTTGACCGAGGCCCTGGGAAATGTTCCCGGCGTGTGGGTGGTGCTGAGCCGTCCCGAGGATCTCGATCCCGGGGACCGCTTCGCCCGCGCGCTCGATGCCCGATATTCGGGCGCCCAGCGCTGGTCGTTCGCGGGCGTTCGCGTGTGGCACATCCGGAGGTCATGATGCGCGTCGTCGTGGTGGGGTTGGGCTATGTCGGATCGGTGTGCTCGGCTTGTCTTGCGAGCCGCGGGCACTCGGTCGTGGGGGTGGATGTGAGCGAATCCAAGGTCGGCCAGATCGAAGCCGGCAAGAGCCCGATCGTGGAAGCGGGGCTCGGGGAGCTCATCGAGGAGGGACATCGCTCGGGGCGACTCACCGCTACGACGCGCATCGCGGAGGCGATGCCCGGCGCGGAAGTCGTGCTGATCTGCGTCGGCACACCCAGCCATGAAGACGGGAGCCTGAACCTGGATCATGTGAAGGGAGCGGCAGGCGAGGTCGGAACTGCGCTCCGGGGGTCGGGGACCTTCACCACCGTCGTCATGCGGAGCACGATGCTGCCCGGGAGCGTCGAGAACGAGCTGCGGCCGGTGCTGGAGCGGACCTCGGGTCTGGTCGCGGGACGCGACTTCGGCATCGCGTGCAATCCCGAATTCCTGCGCGAAGGCACGGCGGTCGCCGATTTCTTCGGCGCCGAGATCACCGTGATCGGGGCCGGCGACCCGCGCAGCGCGGCCGCGCTGAGCGCGATGTACCAGGGCGTGGGCGGCGACGTGGTGGTGACCGCGATCCGAACCGCCGAGATGCTCAAGTACGTCAACAACGCGTTCCACGCGCTCAAGGTCTCGTTCGCGAACGAGGTGGGACGATGGGCGCGCCGCGAGGGCGTGGACAGCCATGAGGTGATGAGGCTCTTCTGCCGTGACACCCGGCTCAACCTGAGTGCCACCTACCTGCGGCCCGGGTTCGCCTTCGGCGGCTCGTGCCTTCCCAAGGACCTGCGCGCGCTGAACCAGCGCACACGGCACCACGACCTCGAGCTGCCGGTGCTCGGCGCCGTGATGCGTTCCAACGAGCGCCACGTGGAGGAGGCGATCCATCTCATCGAGCGCCTGCGCCGCCGCAGGGTGGGGGTGCTCGGGCTCTCCTTCAAGGCCGGGACCGACGACCTGCGCGAGAGCCCGATCCTGCGCGTCGTGGGGACGCTGGTGGGCAAGGGGTACTCGCTCCTGCTCCACGATCCGAACATCGACATGGAGCGGGTGCTCGGCGCCAACCGCCGCTTCGTCGAGAGCGAGGTGCCTTACCTCCCCGAGCGTCTCCGTCCCAGCGCGCGCGAGGTGGTCGAGGGAAGCGAGGTGGTCGTGGTCGGCAACGACTCGCGCGAATACCGCGAGGTGGGCGCGCTGCTCAAACCCGGCCAGGCGCTGGTGGATCTCGTGCACGGAGTGGATCGGAAGACCGTCGCGCACGCGGAGTACCATGGGCTGGCGTGGTGACGGGGGCCTGACGCGAGGCCGCGGATGAAGCCGGTCCGGGTCCTCCACCTCTCGGAGAACCTGCCGCTTCCCTTCGACCGCCGCGTGTGGATGGAGCTCGGCGCACTCCGCGACGGCGGCCACCGGGTCTCGGCGATCTGCCCGATGGGCGAGCCGTGGACCCAACCCCACGAGGTGATCGACGGAATCGCGATCTGGCGCTACCCTCCGCCTCCGCCCACGCGCGGCACGCCGTCCTACATCTGGGAATTCCTCTACTGCTGGCTCCAGACCGCGCGCCTGTCCCTGGTGGCGCTCGCGCACGCGGGGTTCGACGTGGTCCATGCTGCGAATCCTCCCGACACCTTCTGGGCGATCGGGCTCTTCTACAAGCTCCTCGGCAAGCGCTTCGTTTTCGATCATCACGACCTATGCCCCGAGCTGTACGTGGCGCGCTTCGGTGCCCGCGTCGAGGGGAACTTCCTGCACCGGATGCTCCGGGCCCTGGAGTGGGCGCAGTTCCGGACCGCCGACCTCGTGATCTCGACCAACGAGTCCTATCGCCAGATCGCCATCGCGCGCGGCCGCGTGCCCGCTTCGCGCGTCGTGGTGGTGCGCAGCGGCCCCAGCCGCGAGCGCTTCGCGACCGTGCGTCCCGTGGACCCCGCTCTCAAGCGCGGCCGTCCGCTGCTGGTCGCCTACCTGGGCGTCATGGCCCCGCAGGACGGCGTCGACCACCTGCTGCGCGCGGCCCACCATCTGATCCACGTGCGCGGCCGCCGCGACGTCGCGTTCACGCTGGTCGGAGCCGGGGACTCGTTCCCGGACCTGCGCGCGCTGGCGCGCGACCTGGAGCTCGATCCTCATGTCTGCTTCACGGGGCGCATTCCCGACGAGGACGTCGAGCGCATCCTGGCCACAGCGGACGTGTGCGTGTGCCCCGACCCGCGGAACCCCCTGAACGACGTCTCCACGATGAACAAGGTGCTGGAATACATGGCATGCGGGCGGGCGATCGTGGCCTACGACCTGCGCGAGCACCGCGAGTCGGCGGCGGAGGGCGCGCTCTACGCGGAGCCCAACCGCATCGAGGACATCGCCGACAAGATCGCGATCCTGCTCGACGACCCCAGGCTGCGCGAGCGCATGGGCGATTACAACCGGCGCCGCTTCCTCGATTCCATGGCCTGGGAATACAGCGCGGGCGAG
>VBOS01000200.1 GCA_005893185.1 Candidatus Eiseniibacteriota bacterium | reverse complement strand
CACCAGACCGGGCACGTCGGCGAGCGCTATCTGCTCGCGCTCCTCGCCGCGCTGCCGCCCGGCGTGAGCGAGCTGTACTGCCATCCGTCGGAGGGCGTCGCGCCCGCGATGGCGCCGTACCAGCAGGGCTACGACCACGCGGGCGAGCTGGCTGCCCTCACCAGCGCGCGGGTGCGCGAGGCGGTGCGCGCGGGGGGTGTGGAGCTGGTGAGCTACGCGGAGCTCGCGCGATGAGCGCGGGCGGCGCGCGGGCCCTCCTGTGGCTCTGGGCCTCTCACTGCCCGTCGGCCGTCGCGCCTACCTGCTCTCCGGCCTCGGGCCGATGACGCTCAACTACGCGGTCGACGCGGCGCTCGTGCGGTGATGACCGGCCGGACGTGAACCCTGCTCGCATACATGACGGCGGCGCACGGGATGGCGTCTCGCCGCGCGCTACGTCTGGGACGGGCACCCGCGCACTGGCATCCATGCTCGCTACGGCGACCGCGCCATCGAGCTGCGCGATCGCCGCCTCGTGCGGGATGTGCGCAACCTTGGCCTGTAGGAGCCTGTAGACCTCCTCGCTGATTCACAGGCGGGACATGTCCACCCTCTCTTGAAGTTCAAGTCCAATGGACCCATGGGTGACAGACATGGCCCCACGCCGCCCAACCCCACCGCACCCCGAGATCAAGCAGTTCGCGCCCGACGAGATCGACCTGGGCATCAGGAAGCTCAGGCGGCGCATCGAGGAGGTCAACGCACTCGACCCGCAGCAGGTGAGGTACGACGACCAGCGGGTGGCGAACGTCGAGCACGCCATCGACGCGAGCATTCTTGAGGTCTTCGGTCCCAACTCACCAGAGTACCGCAAGCTGCACCATCACCAGATTTCGACCTCGGCGCAGTCGCTCATGCCCGTATCCGACGCCGAGGACCAGCGCGGCTTTGCGGAGGGCATTCCCCGTACCGTTACGCTACTGGAGGGGCTCATCCGTCTGCTGGAAGAGAAGCGTGCCGACCTCGGCCACGACACCACCACCCGAGTCCGCGCCGCCTTCGAGGGTCTCGACCTCCACCCCAGGATCGCTGCCGTCTGCGCCGATCTGTACCGCGACGGCCACTACAGGAACGCCGTCCTCGACGCCTCCGTCGCGCTAGTCAATTTCGTCAAGGAGAAGTCCCGCCGCCACGATCTCGACGGGGCGCCACTGATGCGGACGGTCTTCTCTCGGAACAACCCAATCCTGGCCTTCAACGACCTTAGCGATCAGACCGACCAGGACGAACAGGAAGGGATGATGCACCTCTTCGAGGGCGCCGTCCTCGCGCTCCGCAACCCCCGCGCTCACACCTTGCTGGACGACTCGCCCGAGATCGCCTTGGAGTACATCGCGTTGCTTAGCATGCTTGCCAAGCGCGTGGAGCAGGCGAAGCGGCGGTCGGGTTCACCGTGAACTCGCGAGAGATCGGTGGATCGGGGAACGCTTACGCAGCGGGCGGCGCTCTTCGCTCACGCCGAAGAGCCTGAGCATCGGCAGAGCGCCTTGCCAAGAAACCGGCGAGCAGCGGTCTGAACAGTTGAGAGGAGAGAACCACGAAGGAGGAGTTGGAGTGAAGGGGCGCCATGTGTCGGACCCGAGGTTCCACCTCGGTCCTATGGACGAATTGTATGACCTCGTTCTCGGGATGGTCGAGAAGCGGTACGACACCGCGACCCGCGACCGGTTTGCAGCGTGGCTCCACTCGGTGAGACCGACCCTCGCCCATTTGACCGTCATGCTGACGGAGATGGCGTTGTCGGGGACGCCGATGGGCGACCAGTACCTGATCCTCGTCGGGTTTTCTCCACAGGGCGAGCCTCGGATCAACTTCGTACCGTAGCGGTGTGAGGCTGTGGCAACGATGTTGAACACGATCCAATTCGGTAGGGCCACCTACCGGGTCGAGCGCATCAAGGAGCCCCACGCGCACCTCATTCCCGCCACCCCCGCGTGGCGATGAGCCGGTCCACGCGCCCTCGAATCTCATCGCGGATCGCCCGCACGCGGTCAGGTGCCTGACCCTTCGGGTCGGGGAGGTCCCAATCTTCCCGTTGCAGGCGGGGTACGAACGGGCACGCTTCGCCGCAGCCCATCGTCGCCAAGAGCGACGCCTGCGAAGCAAGCTCGGGCGTCAGGCGGCGGGGATGCGTCGCGCTCAGGTCCATGCCGACTTCACGCATGGCGTCCACGACCTTGGGATGCACCGAGTCGCCAGGCTCCGTCCCTGCTGAGATTGCGCGAGCCTTGGCGGGGTCGGCCCGCGCATTGAAGAACGCCGCCGCCATCTGCGAGCGACCCGCGTTGTGGATGCACGCAAAGAGGACGGTAGTCATGTCCGCCCTCCAACATGAACGATCCGCTCGCCCTCTTTCGAGACGACGTGGGCGGCCAGCGCTGGGCGAGGCGGTAAGAG
>VBOS01000199.1 GCA_005893185.1 Candidatus Eiseniibacteriota bacterium | reverse complement strand
CCAGCTCCTCCCGCTCCGCCGGGCTCGCATCTCCCGCGAGCACAGCGTCCACGAGTCGCTCCAAACGATCGTTCTTCAGGGTTTCAGCCCTCGTCTTTCGAATTCAGCACGCAGCCGTTGCCGGGCCGCGAACAGTCGCGACTTCACCGTCTTCGCCGGAATCCGCAGCACCTCCGCGATCTCCTCGTAGCTGTGGTCGAGGAAGTGCCGCAGGACCAAGAGCTGCCGGTCGCCTTCCGGGAGCCGCCCGAGCGCTTCGTGGACCTCGGTCTCCAGCTCCAGAGACTCGAGCCGTCCCTCGGGTCCGGGCGCCCTGGTCTCGGGTTCCCCCTCCAGCGCCTGCTGCCGTCCGGCCCTGCGCCGGTGGTTCAGGCAGTCGTGAATCGCAATCCGGTAGATCCAACTGAAGAAGCGCAAGCGCGCATCGAACCCGCTCAGGCCTCTCCAGGTTCTGACGAACACGTCCTGCGTCAGCTCGCGGGCGTCCTCCCAGTTCCCCGTCATGCGGAGCGTCAGGTTGAAGATCACCCGCTGATAGCGGTCCACGAGGATCTCGAACGCTTCGCCGTCCCCGCGGGACGCCCGTTCCGCCAGAGCCTCGTCCGTCTCGCCCTTCCATACACGCGAGGGGCTCGAAGGTTGGTGCTGCGTGGACGAAGGCGCAGCCGGCCCGTTCCCCGGCGGGGCCCCGTCCCGTGCCCGCGCGTCGGCCGGCTCCGTGGTCGGAGCCGGTGGCTTCGGGAGATGCGGCCGGGCCAAGGGAGTATCCTACTCGATCTGCAGGACCCGGTGCAGCCCGGCGTACGTGAAAACGTTGCGCACGCGCGGCTGCAGGTTCGTGAGGCGGAGCGCGTGCCCCGCGGCCCGCAGGCGCCGATGGGTCACGAGCATCACGCTCAGGCCGGCGCTCGAGATGTACTCCAGGTTGCTGCAGTCGAGCGTCACCGGACCCGTGATCGCGTCGAGGCCGTCGATCGCCCGATCCGCCTCCGATGCGTCCAGCCGCCCCGTGAGGCGCACGACACCGTGGGGCTCGAGCTGCATCGAGAACATCAGGGAGCGAGCCTCTTCGTCACCGTGATCGTACTGCTGCGTTCCCGATACTCGTAGCGAAACTCGTCGGTCACCATTCTCACCAGGTGCAGGCCCATTCCGCCCGGCTGCCGCGCCTCGATCGGTGCGTTCACGTCCAGAGCGGCCGCCCGGGTCACGTCCCACGAATCCACATCGAAGTCCTGAAGCGTCGCGCGCACGCTCGAGACTTCGTGCTCCAGACGCACGAGGATCGCCTCCGCCCCCTCGGGGTGGTACTTCACCATGTTCGTGAAGAGCTCCTCGAGCGCGAGCTTCAGATCGAACGCCGCATCCGCCGGCACCACGTGCCGTTCCGCGAAGCCGTCACGAACTCGAACAGGCCGCCCAGAGAGGCGAGGGCCCGTCGAAGCCGGCGTTCTTCCATGTGCTTCGAGGATAGACGCCGCCGCCGCCGGCTTCAATGGCCGGTTGCGTCGCGGGCTGAGCCGCTCAGAGCTGCCGGTAGTTCGGTCCGCCCCCGCCCTCGGGCGTCACCCAGGTGATGATCTGATACGGATCGGCGATGTCGCAGGTCTTGCAGTGCACGCAGTTCGAGGCGTTGATGTGCAGCTTGAGCGCGCCGGGCCGGGCTTCGTCGGGCACCATCTCGTAGACGCTCGCCGGGCAGAAGTGCTGGCACGGGTTCCCGAACTCCTCGCGGCACTTCGTCGCGCACACGCTGGTGTCCGCGACCTTGAGGTGCACCGGTTGGTCCTCGTCGTGCTGGGTGCCGGATGGACCGCCGACAGCCTGCGCATGCGCTCGTGGCCGGGCGTGTTGCCGCGGCGGTCGCGCAGCAGGGCGTCGCGGCCGCCCGTGATCATGCCGACCCCGACGCCGAGCAGACCGGCGAGCAGACCGTGATCGAACCCCTGGTGGAAATTCCGCACGCCGCGAAGCTCGGCCGCCGCCCACGATTCGGCGACGCGCTGCTCGTAGTCCGCGAGCCGCTCCTTCGAGAAGTCGCATGCGACCAGGCATGCGAACAGCGTCTCGGCCGCGAGCATGCCGGACTTCATCGCCAGGTGAATGCCCTTGAGACGCGCGCCGTTCAGGAACCCGCCGCTGTCGCCGCACAGCAGCAGGCCGTCGGCTGCGAGCTTCGGCATCGCCCAGAACCCGCCTTCCGGGATCGCCTTGGCGGGTCGGTCGTGGGATCGCGGTAGTCGAGCCCGGTGACGAAGCCCACCGACCAGTGGGTGTCGCTCATCCCGTAGACGAAGCCGCCGCCGAAGGTCTCGGCCGGAAGCGGGTAGCCCAGCGTGTGGATCACGCGGCCCTTCTCCACGCGCCCGGGCGGCAGCTCCCACAGCTCCTTCACGCCGGTCGAGTAGACCTGCGCGTTCTTGCCGGCGGTGAGCCCGAGCGGGCCCTCGAGCGACCTGGCGATGGTGCCGCGCGGCCCCTCGCACAGCACGGTGGCTTTGGCGCGGCATTCGGCACCGGGCTGATAGTTGGGCTTCCGCTCGCCCTGCTTGTTCACGCCCTTGTCGCCCGCCACGACGCCCAGCACGCGGCCGTTTTCGACGATCGCGCGCGCCGCCGGGGTCTCGGTCGCGACCAGCACGCCCTTCGCCTCCGCGATCCTCGCGAGCCACGCGACCAGGTTCCCGAGCGAGAGGATATGGCAGCCGTGGTTCTCGAGCATCGGCGGGACGATCGGGAGGCGGAACTGGCCGCGCTCCCACATGAAGTACACGTCCTCGCGCGTGACGTCGCTCTCGATCGGGCAGCCCTGCGCGCGGTAGTCGGGAATCAGCTCGGCGAGCGCCTTCGGGTCGAGCACGGCGCCCGAGATGCCGTGCGCGCCCACGCTCGCCGCCTTCTCGAGCACGGCGATCGTGACCTCGCCGAGCGGCTTGCCGGGCGCGCCGGCTGCGATCGCGGCGTCGCGGCTTGCGATCAGGGAGGCGAGGTGGATCGCGCCCGCGAGCCCGGCAGGGCCCGCGCCGATGAACTGAACGTCGAACTCGAGGACTTCGCGCTCCATGTTCCTTCCTGCGCCTCGCGCCTTTACGAGGTCCGGGCGGGGGCCGGGGGCGTCGCCGGCGCCGCCCCGTGCCCGGCGGCTGCTGCGTGGGCCTCCGCCTCGAGCCAGCGCTCGGCTTCGATCGCGGCCATGCAGCCCGTCCCAGCGGCTGTCACCGCCTGGCGGTAGACCGCGTCCGCGACGTCGCCCGCCGCGAACACGCCGGGGATCGCCGTTCGCGCCGTGCCGGGCTCGACCAGCAGGTAGCCGCGTGCGTCCATCGGAAGCTGTCCCACGAGGAACTCGGTGTTGGGCTTGTGTCCGATCGCGATGAAGAGCCCGTCCGTCGGGTGCTCGCTCACGGCACCGGTCTTCACGTTCCTGAGCTTCACGCCGCGCAGCTTCTCGGCTTCCGATCCCAGCACATCGGTCACCTCGTTGTCCCACACGAAGCGGATCTTCGGGTTCCTGAGGGCGCGCTCCTGCATGATCTTCGTCGCGCGCAGCGTGTCGCGCCGGTGGATCACGACCACCTCGGTGGCGAAGCGCGTGAGATAGGTCGCCTCCTCGATCGCCGTGTCGCCGCCTCCGACGACCGTCACGCGCTTGCCGCGAAAGAAGAAGCCGTCGCAGGTCGCGCACGCCGAGACCCCGAAGCCCATGAGCCGGGTCTCGCTCTCGAGGCCGAGCAGCCGCGCCGATGCGCCGGTCGCGACGATCACGCTCCGCGCCTGGTATTCCGCGCTGTCGCTCCGGATCGCGAACGGTCGCTGCGAGAAGTCCACACGCTCGACCGCCTCCTGCACCACCTCGGCGCCGAAGCGCACGGCCTGGTCCCGCATGATCTCCATGAGCTCGGGCCCCATGATGGCGTCGCGGAAGCCGGGATAGTTCTCGACCTCGGTGGTGATCGTGAGCTGGCCGCCCGGCTGGTAGCCCGCGAGCACAAGCGGCTTGAGGTTCGCGCGCGCGGTGTAGAGCGCGGCGGTGTAGCCGGCGGGGCCTGAGCCGAGGATGATGACATCGTAGATGCGCTTCACGGCGGGTCTCCCGGGGGCTCGAACGGCGCGATCGACTGGATTCTAGACCGGACGGTTCGTGAACCGCCAGCCCGCGCGGCGCCCCGTGCGCCGTCCCTGGCGCGGCGTCGGCCGATCCCGGCGCCCGCCCGGCTGCGATCGCAGCGCACGGCACGTGCACCGGGAGGCACGACCGCGCGCTCGCGGCTGTCGCACATTTCGCTCCGATACGCCCCCCTTCATGCAGTAGAATGGCGCGCCGCCTGTGGCCGGAAGCGCCGTTCACACGCACGGAACCCCGGCCGGGCGCGGGAGAGCCATTGCACCGTCGCTTCCACATCGCCGCCGCGCTCGCGGGCGTGCTGCTGTGCGCCGTGCCATCGCACGCCGCCGTGCGGCTCCCGACGGGCTTCGTGAACGACATTCTGCTCACTGGGCTCGCCGAGCCCAACAGCATGGCGTTCCTTCCCGACGGACGGCTGCTCTTCACCGAGCAGCGCACGGGAGCCGTGCGCCTCTTCGTCAACGGCCATATCGCAGCCAGCGATCCGGTGCTGGTCGTTCCCGACCTCACCTCCCTGGATTACGAGCGCGGGCTCCAGGGCGTGGCGGTGGATCCGGGCTGGCCGACGCGTCCGTACCTCTACCTCTACTACACGCGCGTGGGTGGCTTCTGCCGGCTCGTGCGCTATCGCGCGAGCGGAGATCTCGCAGGCCCCGCCGGCGAGAGCCTGTCGCTGGGCGATTCGCTGCTCGTGCTCGACGACATCCCCGACCAGAACCCACTGCACAACAGCGGCTGCCTGCGCTTCGGACCGGGGAACTACCTCTACGTGAGCCTCGGGGACGACAACCTGATCTGCGCGGCGGCGGACTCGACGTCACTGCGTGGCGCGCTGCTCCGGCTCGATGTGAGCCGACTGCCCGACGGTGCGGGAGGCCAGGTGCCGCGCGCGCTCATCACGCCCGCGACGAATCCACTCTCGGTCGCCGACACCAACGCGCGGCTGGTCTGGGCCTACGGCATGCGCAATCCCTGGCGCTACGGGATCGATGCTGTGACGGGGGCGATCTACGCTGCCGACGTCGGGTCCGATAGCTACGACGAGCTGAACGAGATCCTGCCCGGCGACTTTCTCGGCTGGCCGTTTCGCGAGGGGCCGAAGGTCGAGACCCTCTGCCCCGAGCGCGGGGGCACCGGCACCAACGACTTCAAGGGGCCGATCGTGGCGATCCCGCATCCCGCGGCGCAGCAGGCGGTGAACACAGCCGGGATGTACCGCCCCGTGCCGGGCGGCGCCAACAACTGGCCGCAAAATTACGGCGCATACTACGGCGACGTTTTCTACGGCGAGTACTACAGCGGCTACATGCGCCGGCTGAAGCGACTCTCGGGCGTATGGGGCACGCCTCCGCCGGCCCCCGGCCAGCCCAACGAGACGGACTGGGCGACCGGCCTCACATCCGCTGTGGATTTCCGGGTGGGACCGGACGGGAGCCTGTGGTGGATTTCGCAGTTCGACTCAACGTGGCAGGCCTCGACCGGCATGCTCCAGCGCATCCGCTGGACCGGCATCACGCTGGCCGTAGACGGTGGCCGTGCCTCCCCGCGCGCAGCGCTCGGCATCACGCCGAATCCCTTCCGGGAGGCCACGCGCGTCACGCTCGACATGCCCGCGCTCGAGAGCGTGACCCTCGCCCTCTACGATGTCGCCGGCCGCCGCGTGCGCCAGCTGTTCCGCGGCGCGGCCGCCGCCGGCGAGACCGCTCTCGAGTGGGATGGCCGCGACGACCTGGGCCGGCCCGCCGGCCCGGGGCTCTACTTCGCGCGCCTCGAGGGCGCGCGCGAGGGGTCCAGCACGGCGACCGTGCTGCGACTGAGGTAGGGGGCCGAGCCTCAACCCCCCCGCAGGCTGCTCGCGATCGTCTGGCGCGCGGCGCGCAGCGCCGGCAGGAAGCCGCCGACCAGCCCCATCGCCGCGGCGAAGATCATGCCGGTGGCGAGCGCGGTCGGCGTGATCCGGAACGCGAACGCCACCTCGCTGAACGACTGGAAGTTCGTGGTGCTGGTCGTGATCCCGTTGATGGGGAGCGCGATCAGGCAGCCGATCAGTCCGCCGATCAGCGCGAGGAACACCGACTCGAATACGAACGACACCATGATCGCGAACGGGCTGAAGCCCAGCACCAGGAGCGTGGCGATCTCGCGGGTGCGGGATCCGACGGCTGCGTACATGGTGTTCATGGCGCCGAACACCGCGCCCACCGCCATGATGATCGTGATGAAGATGCCGAGCGGCAGGATCGCGCGCGACAGCAGGCCCGACTGCTCGTCGTAGAACTCGCTCTCGCGTTTGAGCTGGCTCACGGACGCGATTCCTGGTCGGATCCCGAGAGCACGTAGCTGCTCGGGGGAAGGCGCCCCGAGCTGGCCGGTCTCGGGATCGAGCGCGATGATCCGGCCTTCCGCCCCGCGCGGCATCGCGGGCACGGCGGCCCCCGTCGCGGCGGCGGCCGGCGCCGGCCGATGCGCTTGTGCGGACGCGGGCCCGCCGCCGCTGCGAGGCGGGGCGGCCTCGCCCGGAAGGCACGCAATGGCTGATGCGGCGGCCAGGGTGGCGAGCAGCCGCCAGCGTCGGCGGTCGGTGTGAGGCGGCTTCATGGTTGACCCCTCTCGACGGTCGCGGGGGAGGCGCGCCGTTCAGGGGGTGCGTCGCAAGAACGGTTCCCGCCACCGATCCGCGCCGCATCCAGGATCGCCCGATGGCCGCCGCCGGAAGTCGTTGCCCGCCAACGTTCCATGGGTGCTCAGTTACGGCGCCCTCCGGCCGACGCAGCAGGCGAAGTGTGATGTGGGTTGCATCCCCCGGCGGAGCTGGGCACTCCCACCGGGCGACGCTGCCAGAGATCCGCATCACGCCCGGTCGGCGCTCCGGCGAAGCTAGCGACCCGCGAGGGAACGAGTTGCCTATCGCGGCTCGCGCGCCCTAGACTCGCGCGCCGCGCCTTCTCGAGGCGCGAGGGAGGCGTTCGAAGCGGCGCCGATCCCACTCTGCCGGAGGTCTTGCATGCCGTTTGTCATCGCCGAGCCTTGCATCGGGGTCAAGGACAAGTCGTGTGTGGAGGTGTGCCCGGTCAATTGCATCTACGAAGGTGACGACCAGTTCTACATCCATCCCGACGAGTGCATCGACTGCCAGGCCTGCGAGGCCGCCTGCCCGGTGCAGGCGATCTTCCCGGACAACGGTGTCCCCGAGAAGTGGAAGGGCTTCATCGGAAAGAACCGGGAGCATTTCGCGAACAAATGACCGTGCAAGCCCTGCCGAGCCGCGAGCAGGCGCTCGCGTTGCTCCACGAGTGGATCGAGAACCCCAACCTGCGCAAGCACTGCTACGCCGTTGAGGCTGTGCTGCGCGCCTACGCGCGCAAGCTCGGCGAGGATGAAGAGCGCTGGGGACTGGTCGGCCTGATCCACGACTTCGACTGGGAACGGCATCCGGACCGCGAGCGACACCCGGTGCAGGGCGTCGAAGTGCTGCGCGCCAAGGGCTGGCCCGATGACGTCTGCCGCGCTGTGCTCGGCCATGCCACCTACACCGGCGTGCCGCGCGACACGCCGATGGCGCGGGCGCTGTTCGCGTGCGACGAGCTGTGCGGATTCCTCACCGCCTGCGCGCTCGTCACGCCCGGGAAGTCGCTCGATCAGGTCGAGGTCGCTTCGGTGAAGAAGAAGATGAAGCGCGTGGACTTCGCCCGCAACGTGAGCCGCGACGACATCGTGCAGGGCGCCGCCGAATTCGGCGTGGATCTCGATCAGCACATCGCGTTCACGATCGAGGCGATGCGGAGCGCAAGAGGCGAGATCGGGCTGTAGGTTCGGTGAGACCGCGCCGGGAGGCCTCGGCGCCGTCACGTCGGCGCCACGCCGGCGAAAATGCCGGCGCCGGATCGAGTCATCTCCTCTGTGGATCGATGTCCCAGAGCAGACGCCCCATCCGGCGTCAGCGCACTGCATCTTCTGGCCGGCGGTCCCCCTCAGAGGTTCCGCACTCGGCCGCACCCGTTGTGTCAACGGGCGGAGTTCACGCCGGGGTCTGACTGAACCCTCGACGTCCCCCGTATTGCACTCCCCCGGACGGTCGGCGTCAACAGAAAAATTCGTGGGCCCGACGCGTCAAGCCGTAGCATCGGACGTGCCGCGCGGGACGCTCGAGAAATCCACTCGCGGGGGCGGTGCGTTCAGCCGGGCGGAACAAGCGCCGCCCACATCTTCCCGGACGCCCGGAATCGATTGCGACGAATGGCGGAACCAGAATCCGCGCGACCTTGGCCTAATGGTAGGACAATGGCGGCGAGTTTCAATGGGTAGTTCCGCACGGGGCCCCCACGAAGGGCACGGCCGGGGCCGCGACCTCGGCGGCCTTCGACACCGTGATCGTGACCGCGCCGAGCGTTTCCTCGACCCGCCCGGCGACGCGCACGACCTGCCCGCGCACCGCACGCGCGAGCGCGCGGTAGGCGTCCGGAAATAGAACGCACTCGGCGAGTCCGCTCCGGTCGGCGAGGGTGAGGAAGAGCATGGCGCCGCCCTGCTTGGTCTCGACGCGCCGCGTCGCGCACGGCATGCCCACCAGCGTCACGCGCCGCCCGACACGGGCCGCCAGCGCGGCGGCCGGCGTGGCGCACATCAGCTCGGCCGGATCCACGAGCACGTCCAGCGGATGGGCGCTGAACCACAGGCCGCTCGCGCGACACTCGCCGCGCACCTGTTCGGCGAGATCGAACGCGGGAAGCTCCGGCACCGCGAGCGGAGCGACGGCGCGGGGGAGGAGCGATGCGTCGGCGGCCCGCGCCGGGGGCCGCGTTCCCCGCTGGCGCGCGTCGGTCACGCGCGCCTCGAGCAACAGCGACGGGCGGGTGCGGCCGGTCCAGTCGAGCGCCCCCGCGAGGATCAGCGCTTCGGCCTCGGGGAGCGCGGGCCGCGCGCGGTCGGCGAAGTCGGCGAAGCTCTCGAACGGCCGCTCGGCGCGGGCGGCGATGATGCGCCGGGCGGTCGCCTCGGCGAGCCCGAACACGCACGAGAGCCCGACGCGGACGGCGGGAGCAGCGCTCCACGTGGGACGCGCGGCTCGAGCGGGACCCCGATCCGGCAAGCGGTGACAGCGCGGCGGGTGCCGAGCCCGATCCGGCAAGCGGTGGCAGCGCGGCGGGCAGGGGCCGCAGCCGCGACTCCGAGCCCCGCGCAGCCAGGGATGGCGGAGCGGGGCTCGGCGTCAGCGAGGGACACAGGATGTGTCCCGAGCGGCGGCCGCGGCCCCTGCCCGCCGCGCTGCCGCCGCTTGCCGGATCGGGCTCGACGCCTGCCGCGCTGCGGCCGCTTGCCGGATCGGGCTCGACGCCTGCCGCCGTCGCGGCTCCGTCCCGCTCGAGCCGCGCGTCCCACGTGGAGCGCTGGGTGCAGGGGGCGCGGAACTCTACGCCGTGACGCCGCAGGTCCTCGACGTGCACCCAGGTGGCGTACATGCCCGCGTGGTGGTTGAGGATCCCGACCGCCCACTCGGCGGGGAAGTGCGTCTTGAGATACGCGCTGTGCCACCCGAGCGTGCCGTAGCCGGCGGCGTGCGCCTTGCAGAAGGCGTAGGCCGCGAAGCGCGTGAGGTCGCGCCACACGGCGCGCGCGGATGGCTCCTCCACGCCGGCGCGTGCGGCCTGTGCCACGAACCCGCCTTCGAGCGCGCGGAACTGCTCCTCGCCGCGCGCGGCACCGATCGCGCGCCGCAGATCGTCGCCCTCGGCGAGCGAGAGGCCGGCGACGGCGGCCGCCACGGCCATCACGTCCTCCTCGTAGAGCATGACGCCGTAGGTGGGGCCGAGCACGCGCCTGAGCCGCGGGTGCGCGAAGGCCGGTGGCTCGAGCCCGCGGCGGCGGCGGCAGTAGGCCTCCTTCATCCCGGACTCGGCCGGGCCGGGCCGCACCAGCGCAACGGCCGCGATCGTGTCCTCCAGCGTGCGCGCCTCGAGCATGCGCAGCAGGTGGCGCATCGCGGGCGACTCGAGCTGGAAGCAGTTGAGCGTGTCGCCGGTCGCGACGCGCCCGGCGGTGGCCGGGTCGTCCTCGGGAATGCGCTCGACGTCGGTGTCGTGCCCGGCTCCTGCCCGCGCCAGCGCGACGCACTCGCCGATGGTCGAGAGGGCGCGGTTGCCGAGCAGGTCCATCTTCACGAGCCCGATGGCCTCGATCGCGCGCATCTCGAACTGGGTGACGACCACGTCCTTGGCCGCGCGCTCGAGCGGCACGTAGTCGGTGAGCGCGCGGTCGGCGATCACGATCCCGCCGCAGTGCACGGAGAGATGCCGCGGCGCGCCGCTCAGGCGCTCGGCGAGCGCCAGCGCCTGGGCGAGCGGCGGCTCGCTCCATTCCACGTCGGAAGCGCCGGCGAGCGCCTCGAGGCGGGCGCGATACGGCGGATCCATCTCGCGCGGGATGCGGCGCGCCAGCGCATTCACGCGTGCGTTGGAGACGCCGAGGGCCTTCGCGGTCTCGCGGAACGCCGAGCGCGCGCCGAGCGTGGCGTGGGTCGCGATCATCGCCACGCGGTCGTGGCCGTAGGTCTCGTAGACGTGGGCGATCACCTCGTCGCGTCGGCGCCAGCACAGGTCGATGTCGAGGTCCGGGCAATCGCGGCGCGCGGGATGGAGAAAGCGCTCGAAGCTGAGCCCGTGGCGCAGCGGGTCCACGTTCGTGATCCCGAGCGCGTAGGCCACGATCGAGCTGGCGCCCGAGCCGCGCCCCACGGTCGGGATGGCGCGCGCCCGCGCGAAGCCCACGATCTCGGCGACCAGCAGGAAGTAGTCGGTGAAACCCATGCGCTCGATGATCCCGAGCTCGTCGGCGAGCCGTCGCTGCGCCCCGCGGTGGCCCGGCCCGTAGCGCCGGGCGAGCCCGTCGCGGCACAGCGCGAGGAGATGCGCGGGGCCGGAGACGCCTGCGGGCAGCGGCGCGCGCGGGAAGATCGGAACGCCGAGCTCGATCTCGAGCCGGCAGCGCGCGGCGAGCGCCGCGTTGTGCTCGAGCGATTCGGCCGCCGCGCCGGGCGTCCCGGCGGCTGCGCACACCGCGCGCACGCGCCGCACCCACTCCTCGGGGGCCGCGAGCGTGGCCTCGCGCGCGCAGAAGGCGGAGGCGGGCATGCGCTCGAGCAGCTCGCCGGCGGCTGCGGTCACGGCCACGCGGTGGGTCTCGTGGTCGCGCGGGTCGAGCAGCGCGCAGTCGCC
>VBOS01000197.1:988-9096 GCA_005893185.1 Candidatus Eiseniibacteriota bacterium | reverse complement strand
AAGATGATCGTCGCGAGACCGCGCTCGAGCAAGGCCTCCGACCACCAGTGCAGCTCCTCTTTCACCGCGTTCGTGCCGTGGAACAGCACGACCACGGGTGCCGGGCGCCGGCCGGGAGGAACGCGTAGGAAGCCCCTCATCGTGTGCCGCCGATAGGGCACCTCGAAAGGCGTGGCCGGGGGGCGGAGCAGGGGCGCTGCCTGCGCGTAGGCGCGGACGCACGCCTCGTGGAGGGCGCGCTTGCGCTCGTGGTCGAGGAAGATGACGTACTGGGCGAAGTTGTAGGCGGCGGAGGCGGTGAGGAAGCGCCGAGCTGCGTCGTTGGGACGGCCGAGCGCCAGCGCGTCGCGCCCAGCCTGCTCGTGCGCGCGCCCCAGGCTCTCCCACTCGTCGGCCCAAGATGTGAGCCCGGAGATCCGGCCCAGGACCCGATCGAGGTCTTCGGGCGAGACCCCGGCGTTCGTGAACTGGAGCCTGGCCCACGCCGGCATCTGTTGCGCGAAACCCATCCGCAGGCTCAGGCTCACGAAGCCCGGCCGGAGGAGCTGGCTGCGCAGCAGGTGCGGCGCCAGGAAGTCGAGCCTGCCCCCCTTGACCTTCATCGCGTGCCTCCCGGCCTGCAGTGGTCGGCTTGCCGCGGAATGCGGCTCGGCCTCGGAGCGCGTACGCCTGCCGCCACACGCGCCCCTGATCCTTTGGAGTGCATTCCGCATGCCAGGGTTCAAACGGATTTTTCCGCCCGCGCGCGCGATCGAGGGTGCCCCGAGGGATCGGGCGGCACTGCAGAAACGCACGTCCTGCGGGGTGGGCGCATCGCGTGATCCTCGAGGGCCGCGTTGCGCTGGGGGAACGACCCCGAACGTTGGGCCGGAGCGCCGGCCGCGGCGCTCGACGTCGGGCGCGCAACAGGCTGCGGCTCGGCCGCCGACCCCGCTTGCGAGCCGGGCCGCCGCTCAGCCGCCGCGCGCGACCCGCTCCCGATACGCCTCCTCCAGCGCGAGCCCGATGGCGCGGCCCGGGACCGGATGATCCTCGACCGCCGACACCGGCGCGACTTCCTGCACCGAGTTCGTGAGGAAGATCTCGTCGGACTCCCGGAGCGCGCGCCGCGGAACCACCGCCTCGCGCGCCGCAATCCCGAGCCGGGCGCATGCTGCGAGCACCCATGCGCGCACGATGCCGGGCAGGATCCCGCGTGCGAGTGGGGGAGTGCGCACCTCGCCCTCCACGACCACGAAGAGGTTGCTGGTCGCGCCCTCCAGCACCTCGCCGTCCTCGCTCCACAGCAGGGTCTCGTCTGCGCCCGCCGCGCGCGCCTCCTCGCGCGCGAGCGAGTAGGCGAGCCGGCTCGTGGTCTTGTACCGCCCGATCGCCCCGGGGTGAAACGGGCGCTTCGAGAGGATGACGCGGCACTCGCCTGTGCGCGCCCCCCGCCACAGCCGCGAGGCGCTGGTCTCGACCTCGATCCATGCGCCGGTCCTCACCGGGCGCCCGCCTGGCATGCCGCGCGTCACGGTGACGCGCGCGACAGCTTCCACGAGGCCCTGGACCCGCAGCAGCTCGCCCAGGGCGTCGCGCAGCGCTCCCGGCGATGGCGGAACCGGGAAGCCCAGCTCCGCGGCCGAGAGCACGAGGCGCTCCATATGCCGGTCCCAGTCGAGCGGCTCGCCTCGGTAGACGCGCAGCGTCTCGAAGAGCCCCTCGCCGTCGCGCGCGCCACGGTCGAAGAGCGAGAGCGCGGCGTCGGCGCCCTGGACGATGCGCCCGTTGAGCCACAGGGCACGGCGGGACTCGGGGGGGCGGCTCACCGCGCGTGAAGCGCTGCGGGCTCGAGGGCCACCGGTCCCAGCAGGTCTGCGAGCGCCACGCGGACGCCTTCGGCCTTGTGCAGCGTCTCCTGGTACTCAGCTTCGGCATCCGAGTCGGCCGTGATGCCGCCCCCCGCCGCGAAGTGAACCGCGCGCGGTGTCACGAGCGCCGTGCGGATCGCGATGTTCCACTCCGCATCGCCCCGCCAGTCCAGGTAGCCCAGGCTCCCGGTATAGATGTGGCGGCGGACCGGCTCGAGCGCGTCGAGGATCTCCATCGCCCGGATCTTGGGCGCGCCTGTGATCGAGCCGCCGGGGAACGCTGCGTGCAGCAGGTCGAGCGCGTCGAGGCCGGGGCGGAGCGTACCGGTCACCGTCGATGTGAGGTGGTGGACCTGCGGGAAGCTCTCCAGCTCGCACAACACCGGGGTTTCGACCGATCCCGCCTCGCACACGCGGCCCAGGTCGTTCCGCAGCACGTCCACGATCATCACATTCTCCGCCCGGTCCTTCTCGCTCGCGCGCAGCGCATCGCGCAGCGCGCGGTCCTGCGCGGGGTCCGCTCCCCGCGGGCGAGTGCCCTTGATCGGTCGGGTCGTGACCGTGCGGCCTCGCAACGTGAGGAAGCGCTCCGGACTCGCGCATGCCACCGCGTGGTCGCATGCGTCGAAAAATCCCGCGTACGGCGCCTGCGAGCGCCGCGCCAGCGCAGCTTCGAGCGCCCAGGCCATGGCGCCCGGTACGGCTCCACGCGGCAGCTCCACGGTCCAGCGCTGCGAAAGGTTGGCCTGGAAGATGTCGCCCCGCCGGATGTGGTCCTTGACCTTCTCGACCGCCCGTCGGTAGTCGTCGGGCGTGAAGGTCGAGACCGCGCGGACGCCTGAGCGCGGCCCGGCCGCCAGAGTCTTCTCGGCCGACTCGAGTCGGCGCGTGAAGTCGTCGAGCCGTGCCTCAGCGCGCTCGCGCCCGGCCGCGCCCGCGAGCGGCAGCCCGCTCGAGAACAGGTAGGCGCGGCTCGCGGCGTGGTCGAATGCTCCGACCACGTCGTAGAGGCCGAGCACGAAATCCGGGAGCCCGAGATCGTCGCGCGCGACGGCGGGGATCCGTTCCAGCCGCCGGCCGAAATCATAGGCCCAGTAGCCCACCATGCCGCCGGTGAAGGGAGCGCTCGTGGCGGGCGCAGCTTCCGTGGGGAAGCGCCGCGCAATCCGCCGCCATGCCGCGGCCGCCTCCTCGTACCGCTCGCCGCGATCGATCGCGAACGGATCGGCGCCGAAGAACGACCAGCGCGCACCCTCACCTTCGAGCGCCGAGTGGAGCAGGAACGGATGAGGCAACGGCGCGAGCGCCGCGAGCGCCGCCTGCGGGTCGGCGATGGCGATCGGGCGGGAGATCGGGTGCGCGAGCGAAGGAAGCATCACCGGAAGGGTAGGAGCGGGCTCGAGAGGGGTCAATCGAATCCAATCGCCCTCTCGCTCAGCAACCCGCTCCGCCACCTCTTGACACCCGCGATGGCCGGTGCCAACTTGGCCGTGAAGCGCGAGAGCGCGCAACGCCGCGCCACTTCCTCCCCCGCACGGACGCGGGAGCGACGCGCGGCCGCAGGGAGGCGCCCGGCTGAGCACGTTTCTCATTCATTCCGGCACGTTGGTGTGCATGGACGCCGCGGGGGCGCTCGAAGCCCTGCCGCGCGGGCGCGCCGGCGAGTCGTACGACGCGAGCGGCGCCTTCGTTCTCCCCGGGCTGGTCCACGGTCACCTCCACCTGTGCCAGACGCTGTTCCGCGGCCTCGCCGAGCAGAGCGACCTCATGCGCTGGCTGCGCACGAGCATCTGGCCGCTGGAGGCGGCGCACACCGAATCCTCGGTCGCGGCCTCCGCGCGGCTCGGGCTCGCGGAGCTGATCGCCGGGGGCGTGACCACCGTGAACGACATGGGCACCGTGCACCACACCGAAGCGGTCGGAGCTGTGCTGGAAGAAAGCGGCGTGCGCGCGGTGTTCGGCAAGGCGCTGATGGATCAGGGCGAGGGCGTGCCAACCGGGCTGCTCGAGCAGCGGCGCGCCGCGCTCGACGGCGCGCTCGCCGTGGCGCGGCGGTTCCACGGCGCAGCGGACGGCAGGCTCTCCGTGTCGCTCGCGCCGCGCTTCATCCTCTCGTGCAGCGAGGGGCTGTGGCGCGACGTGCGCGACGCCTCGCGCGAGCGCGGGCTCGTGATCCACACGCATCTCGCCGAGAGCCCGGCCGAGGGGCGCGAGGTGGAGGCGGCGGTGGGCGGCACCGCCGCGCGCTACTTCGCCGCGCACGACGTTCTGAGCGGGCGCTTCATCGGCGCGCACGGCGTGTGGCTCGAGCGCGAAGAGGCCGAGCTTCTCGCCCGCGCCGGCGCTTCGCTGGTCCACTGCCCCGGGTCCAACCTGAAGCTTGGATCCGGGTTCGCCGACGTGCGGCGCTGGAAGGAGGCCGGACTGCGATGCGGGATCGGCTCGGACGGGGCGGCATGCAACAATCGGCTCGACACGTTTCACGAGCTGAGCCTGGCCTCCGGCATCGGCCGCGCGCTGCATCCCGAGCGGCCGCTCTCGCCGCGCGAGATCCTCGCGCTCGCCACATGCGACGGGGCGGACGCGCTGGGCCTCGCCGACCGGACGGGCTCGCTCGAGGCGGGCAAGCAGGCGGACGTGATCGTGGTCGCAACCAACGCACCCCACCACGCGCCGCAGCCCGAGCACGACCCCTACGCAACGTTGGTGCATGCCGCGCGCGCGACGGACGTGCGCCTCACGATGGTGGCGGGCCGCGTGCTCTACCGCGACGGCGCGTGGATGACCCTCGATGCCGAGCGCGCGGTGGCTGACGCGCGGGCCGAGGCGCGCGGGCTCGTGCGGCGCGCACATCTCGGGGTGGCGGCTTGATCATCGCGCCCTGCACGGTGGTCACGGGCGGGCGCGACCCGCAGGTGATCGAGGAAGCTGCTGTGCGCGTGGTGGGCGCCCACATCGCCCAGGTGGGCCCGGCGGGGGAGGTGGCCCGCGCGCACAAGGAGGATACGCTGTGGCCCGCCCGCGGCCGCGTCCTGATGCCGGGCTTCGTCAACACCCACGCGCACCTCGCGCGCCATCTTGCGCGGGGCTTGAGCCTGCGCCGGCCCGAAGCGTGGCGGCGTTACGACCGCGCGCTCTCGGCCGAAGACGTGCGCTGGGCGGCGACCGCTGCGCTGGTCGAGGGCGTGCGGCACGGGGTCACGACCGTTTGCGACTTCCACCGCTCCGAGTCCTGCCTCGACCTCTCGCTTTCCGAGGTGCTGGGCGCCGCGCGGCAGGTCGGCGTGCGGGTCGCCACCTGCTACGGCGCATCCGAGCACGATCCGCCCACCGACCGCCGCGCGGCCTTCGAGGAGAGTGCGAGCTTCGCAGCTGAGAGCGCGCGCGGGCGGGAGGGGCGGCTGCGCGGCATGATCGGCGTCCACGCCACGACGCTTCCCGGCATGGAGGCACTGCTCGATCGCGCGCTCGAGCATTCCGCGGGCCGGATCCCGATCCACGTCGACCTGGGGCTCGACCTCACGCCCGGGGAGTCATGGAAGGGCGTCGGCTGGGACGAGAGCCGCCCGCCCGCCCTTTGGGCGCACGCCGAGACCGCCCCGCGTGAGCTGCTCGGGGCGGCGCAATTGCGGGGCGACGCGCTGAGCGCCGCGGGTTTCTCCACCGGCGCGGCCTGGGTCCGGGACGCCGAGATCGCATGGGGCAGCGACGCATCGTTCAACGCCCCGCCGCTCGCGGAGGGCGGCTGGACTACCGGCACGCGCGCGCAGCTCCACTACCGCCGCCTGTTCGTGAACGGGCCGCGCTGGGCCGCACGCTTCTTCGGCGAGGGCCTGGGCACGATCGCGCCGGGATCACCCGCCGATCTCGTGCTCGTGGACTATCGCGCGGCGACCGAGTTCTCGAGCCGCACGCTCGTCGAGCACATCGGGTCCGGGCTGCTGCGCGCGCCGATCTACGGCGTGATGGTGGCGGGGGAGCCGGTGGTGGACAACGGGGTGCTCGTCACCGCCGACGAGCGCGAGGTGGCGCGCCGCGCGCGGGAGTGCGCCGCGCGCGTCTGGGCGCGGATCGCGGTGTGACGCGGAACGCAACGGGCGCGCTGCTCGGCATCGGAGTGCCCGTCCTCGTCGTTCTCGCCATCCAGCTCGTGCCCTACGGCCGCGACCACACGCCTCCGCCTTCCGGCCGGCGCGTGGTCTGGGATTCCGCCCGCACCGAAGAGCTGGCGCGGCGGGCCTGCTTCGACTGCCACAGCAACGAGACGCGCTGGCCGTGGTACGCATCGATCGCTCCCATCTCCTGGCGGATCCAGACCGACGTCAACCTCGCGCGGGCCAGGCTCGACTTCACGGCCTTCGACTCCGCGAGCGCGAAGGTGGCGGAGGCGGCGGGCGAGGCTGCTGAGACCGTGACGAGCGGCGACATGCCGCCGCAGGACTACGTTCTCATGCACCCCGAGGCCCGGCTTATGGGCGCCGACAAGCGGACCCTGGCGGCGGGCCTCGCGGCCACGTTCGCCGCATTCGCCGGGCGCGGCGACAGAGCCCGGCCGGGCAGCCCGAACGCTACCGCAGGATTCCCACCTTGCTCGAGACCGAGTTCCCACCCTGGGTCAGGCGCACGACATAGATCCCGGGCTCGGGGCGGCGATCGAACGTCACGCTCATGTCGTGGACCCCCGGCACGAACCGGTTCAGGTTGCGCTTCATGACCGACCGGCCCGCGACATCGAGCACTTCGAGGGTGGCGGCCTCGCCGTTGGGCAACGACAGGCGAATCGTCAGGTCTCCCATGCGGGCGGGATTCGGCGCCACGGCGAGCAGGGCGAGGGAGCTCGCTTGCGTCTCCACGGCCGGAGGATCGGTATCGAGCCGACCGATCCCGGCGGCCGTCGGACCGTTCTTGTTGACCTTGACCGGCGAGGAGATCGCCTCGTTGTCCGCCGTCAGGGCGTCACGCGCGGTGTCCAGGCTCGCGTCGGCCCGGAAGGTGACCTTGCCGAGCGCCGCGTCTTCGCTGGTGAACGTGTAGCTGAAATTGAAATCCGTCGTGCGGTTCGAGGAGCGCACCGGCACGAACTGATCCAGGGTGCCGACGAGCAGGAAGTTCTGGTAGCTGCCGGGAGCGCTCTTGAAGAGCTGCACCCGCACGCTCTCGGGATAGCGGTTGCTGCTCACGCCAACCGCGATCTGGCGCGTCTGACCGAGAGCGGCCGACTCCGGGACCTTGAACCGGGTGATGGCGACGTCGTGCGTCCTGACGGGCACCACCCGGATGGTGTCCGCCACCCGGCCGTCGCCCGTCGTGACCTCCAGCCGCACATTGTAATCGCCGTCCGCGGCGTAGCGATGGTAGACGTAGTATCCCGTCCCGGTGGCTCCGTCTCCGAAGTCCCAATGTTGGTTCGCGATGCCGATCTGGCCCGGGTCGTACGAGTTGTCCTGGAACTGGACGGTCTCGAAGATCGACGGATCGTAGGGGTAGTAATAGAAGTTCGCGATCGGCACAGGCGGTGGGACCTGGGCGATGTTCAGCGTCAGGCTGCCGGCGTAGCCGCAACAGGGGGCCGCCGCCTGGACGTAGTAGGTGCTGCCGGCGACGGCGCGGAACACGACCGTGCCGCTGTAGAACGTGCATCCGATTTCGTTGAGGCCGAAGATTCCCCCGCCGGTGTCGCGATAGACGGTGGCCCCCGTGCCGAACAGCGCGCTTCCCTGCGTGTCGACGCCGAACCAGGTGGTGCTGGCCGCCGTGAATCGGTACCAGACCGTCTGGGTCGAGTAGCTGCAATAGAACGACTCACCGCTCTCGTTTGTGGCATCGGTCATGGTGACAGTGGCGCTGAACGGGAAAGCGCTCACCACCGCCGCGCCGGAGAAGTTGTCGTTCGGCGGCGGGGCGGCCGCCGCCCGGGACCCGACCGACCCCGCGAGCACGGCGATCGCGAGAGTGGCCAGGACGAACTTGAAGAGCTTGTTCGGGATCATCGGTTCCTCCTCGGCTTGCGTGAGACGCAACCGGAGAATCGAGTAACGATGGATGGGTCAGGGGGAGAATCAGCGGACGAGGCTGCGGCGGCTCGTCGGGCACCTCCATTGCGGCGGACGGAAGACAGGCCGCGGGAGGTGCGTTGCCCGGGAGCGCGCGGCGGCACGGTGCGGCGGCGGCCTTCCTGCCAAACCGATGGACCATAGCACCCGTCGTGGTGGGGACCTAGGCTTTTTCGTCATTCGGCGGCCGGGCGTGAAACCTTCG
>VBOS01000197.1:0-981 GCA_005893185.1 Candidatus Eiseniibacteriota bacterium | reverse complement strand
TCGCGCCTTATCGTCACAACCCGGTTCCGGGGGCGATGTTCCTCGAGTCGATCTCGGAATTTCCACCGGGGGATAGGCGCCGGCCCCCGGCACACCGATCGGGCTCCAGAGGGAGGGTGTCCCGCGACGATAACGGTGTCGTCCGACCGCCACGATCGGCGGGCGCAGCGGAGAGGAGATCATGCGACTTCCGCTCTATCAGGTGGATGCCTTCACCGGCCGCGTGTTCGGTGGCAATCCGGCCGCGGTCTGCCCACTCGAGCGCTGGCTCGAGGATTCCACCATGCAGTCGATCGCGGCCGAGAACAATCTCTCGGAGACCGCCTTCCTGGTGCGCGCCGGCGACGGCTACGACATCCGCTGGTTCACTCCGGTCCAGGAGGTGGATCTGTGCGGCCACGCGACCCTGGCCTCGGGCTTCGTGGTCTTCCACTATCTCGATCCGATGGCGCCCGCGGTCGTCTTCCGTTCGAAGAGCGGGCCGCTCGCCGTGACGCGCGCGGGCGAGCGCCTGTGCCTGGATTTCCCCGCGCGCCCGCCCATTCCTTGCCCCTGTGCCGCGACTACCTCGCCGTGTTCGAGAGCGAGGGTGATGTGCGCACGCTCGCGCCCAGCATGGAGCGGGTCGCGGCCCTGGACGCGCTCGGCGTGATCGCAACCGCGCCCGGTCGCGACGTCGACTTCGTGTCGCGCTTCTTCGCGCCGCGCGCCGGCGTCCCCGAAGACCCGGTCACCGGATCGGCCCATTGCACGCTGGTCCCGTACTGGTCCTCGCGCCTCGGCCGCAAGAAGCTGCGCGCGCTCCAGATCTCGCGGCGCGGCGGCGAGCTCTGGTGCGAGGACCGCGGCGAGCGCGTGCTCATCTGTGGACGGGCTGTGCGCTACCTCGAAGGCGCGATCGAGGTCTGAATGAGCCGGCCCCTGAGCCTCCCGATCGCCGCCGTCCTCGTCGCGCTCACGCTCGCGCACCGTGCGCGGGCG
>VBOS01000196.1 GCA_005893185.1 Candidatus Eiseniibacteriota bacterium | reverse complement strand
GGCTCGAGTCTCTGGAGCTGGAGACCGAGGTCCACGATGCGCTCGGGCGGCTCCCGGAAGGCGACCGGCAGCTCCTGGTCCTGCGGCACTTCCTCGACCACAGCTACGAGGAGATCGCGGAGGTGCTGCGGATTCCGGCGAAGACGGTGAAGTCGCGACTGTTCGCGGCCCGGCAACGGCTGCGTGCTGAATTCGAAAGACGAGGGCTGAAACCCTGCAGAACGATCGTTTGGAGCGACTCGTGGAAGCTGTGCTCGCGGGAGAGGCGAGCCCGGCGGAGCGGGAGGAGTTGGATCGCCTGAGCGCCGCCGATCCGACGATCCGCGAGAGAATGGCATCGGGGGCCGCACTGCTCTCGACCCTCCGCCGATCCGACGATCCGCGAGAGAATGGCATCGGGGGCCGCACTGCTCTCGACCCTGCGCCGCGTTCGCACGGTGGAGCCACCGCCGGAATTGAGAGGCTCGATTCTGGCGGCCGTCCGGAGCGAAGCGGCGCGGGGAACGGAGAAGGGCTCGCGCGAGCGGTCGGCGCCCGGGAGCGAGGATCCGGATGTTTTCATGGGACGCTGGGCCCGATGGTTCAACCCCAAGAGGAGGAGGTCGCAGATGTCGAACAAGAAGTGGATCCTGGGTGCTGCAGTGGTGGTCGCAGCTGTGATCGCGTTCGTAGCTTTGCGCAACCCGAACCGGCAATCCAACGCGGAGGGCACCATCGGCGCCGCGCACCGCTACCAGTCCCAGCAGGTCTCGGGCTCGGACGTCTCGCTCGACAACCCGCAGGTGGCTTCGTTCCTCCAGAGCGACGCGTTCCGCAAGCTGGCGGCGAACCCGGCGTTCCGCGCAGCTGCGAAGAGCGACGCCTTCGCCCGCGTGATCGGCAGCGAAGAGCTGCGCATGGCGAGCGCCAAGTACAACATGGCCAAGATCCTCGAGGACGCTCACGTCCAGGAGCTGCTCAAGAACGAAGCGTTCATGAAGGCCATGACGGACGCGCGCATCGGGGAAGGGTTGAAGCAGGCGGACCTCGCTCATCTGCTCGACGCCGCCCATCTGCCCGATCTGCTGAAGCTCGACGCCGTGCGACAGCTGGCGCTCAAGGGCGACTTCGTCCGGCTCGCCGGCGACGCGGCCCGCGCGGGGGTGAGCAACGCGGCGGACCTGGCCAAGCTCGACAGCTACAAGACGCTCAAGGATGACGCAGCCTACAAGACCCTGGAAGGCAACAAGTACTACACCGAAGCGCTGCAGTACGGCTTCCTGGACCTGTTCAGGACGCCGGAGGGCGCAGCCTTCGCGGTGGAGGGCCTGCGGCAGCTCTCGGAGTCCGCTCATCTGGCCGAAGCGCTGAAGGTCGAAGGCTTCAGCGCCGTGATGGACGGCCTCAAGACCGAGAACTACTCAGCCGTGAGCGAGCTCGCGCGGACGCCTGAGATGCTGACCGTGTTCAGCGACGCAGCCTATTTCGAGGCTGCCAAGAATCCCGAGCTCAGCTTGGTTGCGAACGCCGGGCTCGAGGGGGCACTGGCGAAGGTTCCCGAGTAGCGGACCGCCCGCCGGCCCTGGCCGGCCGGGCGGAACGAAGGTAGGCTGGAGCGCTCCTGGGGGCATCCACACGCGGGCCGCGCGTGGATCCCCTGGGACGCTCCATCTTCACATGCGCTCCGGAGACCTCCGGGGCGCGCCTTCGACCGCCTCGCAGCTACGGCTCCCTTATGCCCATCGACCGCTCGTTCCGACCTCGTGCCCCGCGCCGGGCGTGCACGCTCGCGCTCGCGGGCGGCGCAGCGCTCGCGCTGCTCGCAGCAGCGGGCGCGTGGCCGGCCGCGGCGGGCGCGCTCTTCCGGGTCATCGAGACCGACGACCTGCGGCTCGTCTACCCTTCGAGAACTCGATGGCCCTCGAGCGCAGGCTCTTCGGGTACCGGCCGTGGGAGAAGGTCACCCTCACGCCCAACGACTTCTCGGACTACGGGAACGCCGGCGTGTGGACCAGCCCCCGCAACAGCATGATGATCCAGATCGCCCCCACCAACTTCGTGTACGAGACCGGCCCTTCGAACGAGCGCATCAACTTCCTGATGAGCCACGAGCTGGTGCACGTGGTCACGGCCGACCAGGCGGCGGGCGGGGACCCGTTCTTCCGCCATGTCTTCCTCGGAAAGGTGCGCGAGTCGCCTGAGGATCCGGAGACGATGCTCTACGGCTACCTCACGCTCCCGCGGCGTGCGGCGCCCCGCTGGTTCCGCGAGGGCATCGCGGTCTTCCTCGAGACCTGGCTGGCCGGCGGACTGGGCCGCGCGCAGGGGCCCTGGGACGAGATGGTGTTCCGCACCATGGTGCGGGACAGCACCCGCATCTACGATCCGCTCGGGCTCGAGTCCGAGGGCACCAAGACCGACTTCCAGGTCGGCGTGAACTCCTACCTCTACGGCACGCGCTTCCTCACCTACCTCGCCCTGACCACGTCGCCCGAGCAGGTGGTCCAATGGGCCGGGCGCGGTCCCGGCAGCCGCGCCTACTTCGCCTCCCAGTTCCGGGAGGTGTTCGGCAAGCCCATGAGCCGGGGCTGGGACGAGTGGCTGGCGTTCGAGCGCGAGTTCCAGCGGGTGAACATCGACTCGGTGCGGAGCCATCCGATCACCCCGCACCGCGACCTCTCGCCCCACGCGCTCGGCTCGGTGTCGCGCGCGTTCCTGGATCCGGGAGGCCGCGTGCTCTACGTCGCGGTCCAGCATCCGGGCACCGTGGCGTTCATCGCCGCGATCCCGCTCGACGGCGGCCCGATCCGCCCGATCGCCGAGGTCAAGGGACCGGCGCTCTACTTCGTGTGCTCGCTCGCGCGCGACCCGGAAACCGGACTCCTCTATTACACGACCGACAACAACCGCTGGCGGGACCTGAACGTGCTCGACCCACGTACCGGCAAGCACCGCCGGCTGATCACGGACGCGCGCATCGGCGATCTCGTCTTCCATCCGCGGGACCGCTCGCTGTGGGGCGTACGCCATTTCGACGGCATCTCGTCGCTGGTGCGCATTCCGCCGCCCTACACCGACTACACGCGCATCTTCTCGCTCCCCTATGGCCAGGACGCCTACGATCTCGACATCTCGCCCGATGGCGATTGGCTGTCGGCGTCGTGGGCCGAGGTGAGCGGACGCCAGTCGCTGCGGCTGATGAAGCTCGATTCGCTCGCGGCCGGCGACACCAGCACCCGCGTGCTGTTCGACTTCGGCAGCTCGATCCCCACCAACTTCGTGTTCTCGGGGGACGGGCGGCACCTGTACGGCAGCTCCTACTACACGGGCGTGTCGAACCTGTTTCGCTACGACCTGGCGGCGGATTCGATGGACATCGTGACCAACGCCGAGGATGGGCTGTTTCGGCCGCTGCCGCTCGCGGGCGATTCCGTGATCGCGTTCCGCTACACCGGCGCGGGCTTCGTGCCCACCGTCGTCTCCGCGCGCCCCCTGACCGACGTGAGCGCGATCACTTTCCTCGGACAGCAGGTGGCGGAGAAGCACCCCGTCGTCAAGTCGTGGAAGCTGCCGCCGCCCTCCGCGGTCGTGATCGACTCGACGCGGCTCCACGTCGGCGACTACCGTCCGCTCGCCAGCGTTCGCCCGGCATTCCTCTACCCGTTCGTGCAGGGCTACAAGACCCAGACCGCGGTCGGCCTGCACCTGCAGCTCTCGGATCCGGTCGGGCTCCACACCTTCGACCTCTCGGTTGCCGCCACGCCGACCGAGCGGATGGGCGCGGACGAGCGCTGGCACACCTCGCTGCGCTATCACCGGCCGAACGCGAGCGCCGAGCTGCAGTGGAATCCCGCATCGTTCTACGACCTGGTCGGCGCGACCAAGCTCAGTCGCAAGGGGGTGCACGCGGGCGTCGAGCTGGACCGCACGTTCATCCGCGACACGCCGCGCACGTTCGAGATGAAGACGACGCTCTCCGGCTGGACCGGGCTCGAGCGACTGCCGGATCACCAGAACATTGCCACGCCCCAGGACTTCGACCGGGTCGTGACCGGCGCGGTCGAGCTCGTGTACCGGAACACCCGCAGGTCGATCGGCGCGGTCGATCCCGAGAAAGGCCACGCGTGGAGCCTTCTCACCGACGCGAACGCGGTACGCTTCGCGCGGCCCACGGGAACGGAGGTGCGGGCGTTTCCCAGGTTCTCGGGCACGCTCGACGTCGGGACGCCGATGCCGCTCCGCAATTCATCGCTGTGGCTCCTCACCGCCGCCGGGTGGTCGCCCGGCGACCGTGCCGAGCCGTTCGCCAACTTCTTCTTCGGCGGCTTCGGCAACAACGGGCTGGACTACCAGGAGCCGAAGCGCTACCGCGAGCCCGTGCGCTTCCCCGGGATCGAGATCGACGCAGCGGGGGGCACGAACTACGGCAAGGCGGTGCTGGACTGGAGCCTGCCGCCGCTGCGCTTCCGCAGCCTCGGCACCCCCGGGTTCTACGCGTCCTACCTGCGCGTGTCCGTGTTCGGCGGCGGGCTGCGAACGAACATCGACCTGTCGAATGGGGACGCGATCGCCGACGCAGGCGGCCAGGCCGACCTCCAGATGCAGCTTCTCACGCAGCAGTCCCTCACGCTGTCGTTCGGCTACGCGCAGGCCTATTGGCGCCGCGGCCCGCGCTCCAGCGGCTGGATGGTGTCCCTGAAGCTTCCGGGATGATGGCCTTCGCGCTGCTCACGGGCCTCCTCCCGGTCGTGCTGCTGCTGGCGGGGATGGTCACGATGGACTGCTACAAGCTGGTCTCCCGCCGTGAGGCGCTGGGCTCCATCGCATGGGGCGCGCTGGCCGGGGTCATCTCCTGGGGCGCGCACGCGCTGGCGCGCGACCGACTGGGCGTGCCGCCCGGTCTCCTCCGATGGATCGCGCCGATCGTGGAGGAGACGCTGAAGCTCGCGTGGGTCGCGCTGTTGATCCGCCGTCGCCTGGTCGGGTTCCTGGTGGACGCCGCGATCCACGGCTTCGCGATCGGCGCCGGGTTCGCCCTGGTCGAGAATCTCTACTACGCCGCGAGCCTGCACGATGTGAGCCCGCTGCTGTGGCTGGCCCGCGGCCTGGGCACCGCCGTGATGCACGGCGGCGCCACCGCCATGGCCGCCGTGGTCGGTCAGGACCTGGCGAAGCGTCAGGCTTCGCGGTGTCTCGTGTGGTTCGCTCCCGGGCTGGCTTTCGCGATTGTCGTTCACACGTTGTTCAATCGCCTCCCCCTTCCGCCGCTCCTCTCCACCGCCTGCGTGATCCTGTTCGTCCCTGCGATCCTCATCGTGGTCTATGAGCTCAGCGAGTCGCGCACGCGGCGGTGGCTGGGCACGACCATGGACCGCGACCTCGATCTGCTCGAGCAGATCCACTCCGGCGCGATTGCCTCGACCCACGTCGGGAGCTATCTCGCGTCGCTCCAGCAGCGATTCCCGGGGCCAGTAGTCGCCGACATGCTGTGCCTGCTCGAGATCCACGCCGAGCTGGCCATGCGGGCCAAGGGCCTGCTGCTCGCCCGCGAGGCGGGGCTCGAGATCCCGCCCGATCCGGAAGTCGCAGGCCACCTGCGCGAGCTGCGGTTCCTCGAGCGCTCGATCGGTGTGACGGGCCGGCTCGCCATCGCGCCCTTCATGGCCGGCAGCGGAGATCGCTGGCCGATCCGCATGCTGGAATCGGACCGATCCGGTCGCGCGGGCCCCGGTCGCCCTTGACTCCGAGCGCACGCGAGCACATCTTCTCGCGTACCGGGCGATTCGCCACTCGCCGGGCTCCCATCATGACACGTCTGCGCACCGTGCTCGCCCTCGTCGCCGCGCTGGCGGTTGCATTGGACGTCGCCGGCTGCGCGACCACCGGATTCCAGGCGGTTCCCCCCACGATGCCGGCGGCCAAGGCCGGCCTC
>VBOS01000198.1 GCA_005893185.1 Candidatus Eiseniibacteriota bacterium | reverse complement strand
TGGCGCCCGCGGCTCGCCACTCGGCGCCCGCGGCACCTCGATGCCCGCTGCAGGTGGGCGGCACGGCGGATGGCGGACCGTGAATGGCGCACGTGACCCGCGCCCCCCGGACGCGCTACATTTCACTCGGCGACTCACTCTTCACGAATGGGGACCGATCCACGCATGGTGCCAACGCAAGACGAGACGATTGTCCGGCGCGGATTCTTCGGGTGGTTGCGGGTCTACCTCCTCACCGGGCTCCTGGTGCTGACCCCTTCGGCCGTCACCTTGTGGGTGTTCTTCCGGCTGCTCAACTGGATGGACAACCTGCTCGGGCGCTATCTGCGCTTCGCCGCGCTCGACTACCACCGTGTCCCGGGGCTTGGTTTGCTCGCAACGCTCCTGCTCCTCACGCTCGTGGGCTTGGTGGCGTCCTGGATCGGCGCGCGCCCGCTGGTGCGCATGTGGGACATGCTGCTCACCCGCATTCCCGGCATCGGAATCGTCTACGGGTCGACCAAGTCGCTGGGCGAGGCGTTCCTGAACCAGAAGGAGCAGGCATTCCGACAGGTCGTGCTCGTGCCGTGGCCCCATCCCGGCATGTGGCGCGTCGGCTTCATCACAGGCCGACCGGGCGCGGACGTGCGCGCCCGGCTCGCGACCGACGTCGAGGTCGTATTCGTGCCGCACACGCCCAATCCCGCTTCGGGATTCGTCCACTACGTCCCGCGCAAGGACATCGTGTACCTCGACTGGCCGATCGAGGACGGCCTCAAGGTGATCGTCTCGGGCGGCGTGGTGCAGCCCGACATGACGCGCGTCAACGCGCGTACGGCGCGGGCGGTGACGCCCGCCGGCTCGAATCCGGTGCAGGGTTAGTGTTCCGTGACCGAAGTCATGCGCACGCCGCGCGGGCCCTCGCGGCCGCTGGCTGCGTTGCTCCTCCTCGACGTATCTTCAGATACGACTTCGTCGTCGCGCCTTGCCAGCGTCCGCGATGGCTCCGCTCGATCGTGCACATGACTTCGGTCACGGAACACTAGGAATGGCGCTCGTCTCCAGCGAAGGCATCGTGCTCAAGACGCACGCGCTCGGCGAAACCAGCCGGATCGCGGTGGTCTACACGCGCGAACACGGTCTCGTGAAGCTGGTGGCGAAGGGCGCGCGCAAGACGCCGAGCCGGTTCGGCTTCGCGCTCGAGCCGCTCACACGCGGGCGCTACGTGTATTACCTGAAGACCGATCGCGACCTCCACCTGCTGTCCCAGGCGGACACGATCGCCCCCACCGGGAGCCGGATCCAGGAACTCGAGCGGCTGGCGCATGCCGAGGCGGCGCTCGAACTGATCGATCGGCTGGTGTGGGGCGAGGAGCCGCACGCAGAGCTGTTCGATCTGCTGGCCGCTGCGCTCGAGGCGGTGACGGTGGCGCCAGCCGCTTCGCTGCCGGCGCTCACGATCGCATTCGAGCTGCAGGTCGCGAGCCTGCTCGGCTACCGCCCGCGGCTCGACGCTTGCGCCGAGTGCGGCGGCGCGCTCTCGCAGCGGCGGCTGTTCTCGCCCGCGCGCGGCGGGCTCCTGTGCGACCGCTGCGCGGGAGAAGAGCCCGGCACGGTGGCGCTCTCGGCGGACGCGCTCGCCGGGCTCTCCCTGCTCCTCACACGGCCGGTCGGGGAGGCGGGAGAGTATTTCGAGGTGCGGCGCGCGGGCGAGATCCTGGGCGTGGTGGAGGCCTTCCTCAAGTACCACTTCCAGCGCTTCAAGGGGCTGCGCTCGCTCGAACTGCTGCGCGCGCTGCCGCCCGAGCGCAGGAGCGATGAGACAAGCTCCGCGAAGCCGCCTGCGCCGAGGAACGAGGGGACGCCGTGCGCGACCTGAAGCCCCGCGCCTCGCTCCAGGACATGGTGCTCGCGCTCGAGCACTACTGGTCGGAGCGCGGCTGCGTGATCCAGCAGCCCTATCCGTCCGAGGTCGGCGCCGGGACCTTCAACCCCGCGACGTTCCTGCGCTCGCTCGGACCCGAGCCGTGGCGCGTGGCCTACGTCGAGCCCTCGCGGCGCCCCAAGGACGGGCGATACGGCGAGAATCCCCACCGCTTCCAGCAGTTCTACCAGTACCAGGTGCTCCTGAAGCCCGCGCCCGCCGACGTGGTCGAGCAGTACTTCGACAGCCTGCGCGCGATCGGGATCGATCCGCGCGCGCACGACCTGCGGCTGGTCGAGGACGATTGGGAATCGCCGACCCTCGGCGCCGCCGGCCTGGGCTGGCAGGTGTGGCTGGACGGCACCGAGATCTCGCAGTTCACGTACTTCCAGCAGTGCGGCGGGATCGAGGTGGCGGTGGTCTCGGCCGAGTTGACCTACGGGCTCGATCGCATCGGGATGATGCTCCAGGAGAAGGACCGCGTGCAAGACCTGGCCTGGGCGAACCCGGCCGGCGGGCCGGCTGTCACGTGGGGCGAGCTGTGGCTCCAGAACGAGCGCGAGTGGTCGCGCTACAACTTCGAGGAGGCCGACGTCGAATCGCTTTCCGAGATGTTCCGCCGTTGGGAGGCGGAGGCCGCGCGGCTGCTCGACCTCGGGCTCGTGGCCCCGGGCTATGATTGCGTGATCAAGTGCTCGCACCTGTTCAACCTCCTCGACGCGCGCGGCGCGATCTCGGTGAGCGAGCGGGTGGGCACGATCGCGCGCGTGCGCAAGCTCGCGCGCAAGGCTTCGGTCGCGTACCTGAAGCAGCGCGAGGCCCTCGGATTCCCGTTGCTCAGGGACGAGGCCGAGCGCGCGAAGTGGGTGAAGGTCCGCCCGCAAGTGAGCCGGCGCGCGAGTCCGCCGCGCACCAAGAGCCCGAGCGTGGGCACGCCGCGGGGCGCGGCCGCCCGGGCGAAGATGCCCGGCGGGCCGCGGGGCGCGGGCAACGGAGGCTCGACGCCGCGCCGCTCGTCTCCGCCGACGCGGGACGGGCAGCGCGCGGCCCCCGCCACGGCGCGCCGCGGTCACGGCGCCGGGAGCGACGGCGCGACTCGCGATCTGCTGTTCGAGATCGGCGTCGAGGAGCTGCCCGCGGGTTACATCCCGCCGGCGCTCGAGCAGCTCGAGCGCGGCGCGCGCGCCATGCTCCAAGACCTCCGGCTCGCGTGTGGCGATGCGCACGCCTTCGGCACGCCGCGGCGGCTCGCGCTCCACGTGCGGGGCGTCGCAGCGCGCCAGACCGACGTGAGCGAGGAGATCCAGGGCCCCGCCGTCCGCGTCGCGTACGACGCGGCCGGGGCGCCCACGCGGGCGCTGCTCGGCTTCTGCGCCGGCAAGGGCGTCGAGACATCCGCTGTGCGCCGTGTCGCAACGCCCAAGGGCGAGTACGTCGCGGTCACCGTGCATCATGCGGGCCGGCCCGCGCTGGATGTGCTGGCCGAGCCGCTCGCGACGCTCGCGCAGCGACTCACGTTCCCCAAGACCATGCGCTGGCTCGCGGACGAGACCCGCTTCGCCCGCCCGGTGCGCTGGCTCCTGGCGCTCCACGGCGACTCGATCGTTCCGGTGCGCGCATTCGGCCTGGCGGCGGGAAACGCTTCGCGCGGCCACCGCTTCCTCGCGCCGGGGGCGGCCGAGGTCGAGGGCCCGGGACGCTACCTCGCGGCGCTGGAGAAGCGCTCGGTTCTGGCCGATCCAGGATCACGAATGACACGGCTGAGCTCCCAGATCGAATCCGCGGCGCGCATGGCGGGCGGAAGCGTTGTGCCGGACCCGGAGCTCATCGAGATCGTGAACTTCATGGCCGAATGGCCCACCGCGTTCGCCGGGCGCTTCGACCGCAAGCACCTCGATCTGCCTCGCGATGTGATCGTGACCGCGCTGCGCGAGCACCAGCGGTTCTTCGCGATCGAGGACGGGGCCGGGAAGCTGCTGCCGGCGTTCGTGGCGGTGCGGGACGGCGACGAGCGCGGGCTCGAGCACGTGCGCAAGGGCAACGAGGACGTGCTGGCTGCGCGGCTCGCGGATGCTCGCTTCTACTGGGAGACCTACCTCAAGCACCCGCCCGCCGGACGGGTGGAAGCGCTGTCGGGCGTGGTGTGGATGGAGGGTCTCGGCACGCTGCGCGAGAAGGCGGCGCGGCTCGAGACGCTGTGCGGCTGGCTCGCGGCCCGTCTCGCCCCCGATGCAGCGGCTGACGCGCAACGCGCAGCTCTGCTCTGCAAGACCGACCTGCTCTCCGAGATGATCGGGAGCGGCAAGGAGTATGCGAGCCTCGAAGGCGTGATGGGCGCCCACTACGCGCGGCGTGCGGGCGAGCCCGAGCCGGTCGCGGCCGCGATCGCCGAGCACTACCGCCCACGCGGTCCCGGCGACGCTTTGCCGGCGACCGAAGCCGGCGCGATCTTGGCGCTCACCGACAAGCTCGACCACGTCGCAGGCGCCTTCGTGGCCGGCAAGATCCCGAGCGGGAGCGAGGACCCGTACGGCGTGCGCCGCGCCGGCAACGGCGTGGTGCGGATCGCGATCGAGCAGGAGCGCGCCCTCGACCTGCGCGAAGCTTCGATGGAGGCGCTGGCGCCGATCTTCGCCGCCGACCCCGAGCTCAAGCAGGCCGAAATCGTGCGCAAGCTCGGCGAGTTCTGGCGCGGCCGGGTCGAGGCGGCGCTCGACGAGCGCGGCGTGTCCTACGACGCTCGCGACGCAGCGCTCGAGGCCCGCGTCGTCGCCGAAGGCGCCGGCCGCGGGCGGCCGGGATGGATCGACCCGGCCGACTGCTTGAGGCGCGCGCGGACGCTGGCGGAGTTCCGCACCGATCCGCGCTTCGAGCCGCTCGTGACCCTGTTCAAGCGGGTGGCCAACATCCTGAAGGCCGCGACCGAAACGCTCCCGGATTCGCTCGACCGCGCGCGGCTTTCCGAGCCCGCTGAGCACGAGCTGCTGGCTGCGCTCGAGTCGGCCCGCGCCCGCAACGAGCCGCTATGGCGCGAACGGGAGTACGGCCGCATCCTGCCGGCGCTGCTCGAGATGGAGCACGCGATCCACGGCTTCTTCGAGCGCGTGATGGTGAACGTGGACGACCTGCCGACGCGCGTGAACCGCCTGCGGCTGCTGAGCGATGTGCGCGAGCTGTTCGTGCGGGGCTGGGACCTGTCGCGCGTGGTGGTGGCGGGGGAGACGTGATGCTCCGTACGCTGCGCGCGCCCGCTGCGGTCGCCATGCTCGCGGCGCTCGCAGCTCTGCCGGGGCCGCCCGCGCTCGCCCAGCGCTTCGTGCCGGGCGAGCATCGCGAGTTCCCCAGGATCAAGTACGCCGACTCGCTCGAGTCGGTCAACGACCGCTGCATCGTGAAGAAGACCAAGCTCAGCCTCGCCATCCGGCCCGTCTACGTGAACTGGAGGCCCATCGGCTTCTGCTGCGAGGGATGCCCCGCGCTCTTCTTGAAGAACCCCGAGAAGTATCTCGAGGACCAGAAGATCGACCTGCGCTGCGTCGTGAACCAGGGGCGGCACGCGGCCCCGGACGAGAAGCGGCGCGTCTACGTCAACTACGAGATCTTCTACCTCTCCACCCGCGACGCGCTCGAGCGGTTCCGCAAGCACACCCTGCAATACTGCGGCTGGCTCACCGACCCGGTGAACGGAGCGCGATTCCGCCCGACGGCCTCCTCGCCGCGGATGACGTACAACGGCCGTTACTACTACTTCTCGACCATCTCGAACCGCATGAAGTTCGAAGCCCGGCCCGACAGCTTCGCCGTGCGCAAGGGGAGCTAGCGGCTGCGCCGTCCGGCCGCCCTCGGGAGTTTGCGTTTCGGCGCGTCCTGCCGCTATCGTTCTCTCGATTCCGGCGCCTACGTCGTTACGGCCGCGCCGGAGCGTGCCGCCCCCCGCATTCCCCGTGCGGCGGGCATCCTGTGACGACGAGAAGACTCATGGCGCTCAAGGAGAAGGCGGAGATCATCGAGGCGGACGGTTTGCGCCGGATCGTCACGCGCATCGCGCACGAGATCGTCGAGCGCAACAAGGGAGTGGACGACCTCGTGCTGGTCGGCATCCGCCGTCGCGGCGCGCCGATCGCGGCCCGCCTGGCGAGCAAGATCGCCGAGTTCGAGGGCAAGTCGCCCGCGGTCGGAAGCCTCGACATCACGCTCTACCGCGACGATCTCTCCACCGTGGCGCATCAGCCCGTCGTCGGCCCCAGCGACATCCCGGTCGACATCAAGGGCAAGGTGGTGGTGCTGGTGGACGACGTGCTCTACACCGGGCGCACGGTGCGCGCAGCCATGGACGCGCTCATCGACTTCGGCCGGCCGCGCGCGATCCAGCTCGCGGTCGTCATCGACCGCGGGCATCGCGAGCTGCCGATCCGCGCCGATTTCGTGGGCAAGAACGTCCCAACTTCGAAGAAGGAAGTGATCGGCGTGAAGCTCTCCGAGGTGGACGGCGTGGACAGCGTCGTGATCAAGGAGGGGGACGAATAGGCGCGGATCGCGGGGGCGCGGCGCGCGCTGCGGGCCGCGCGTGCGCGGATAACTCCGCAAGATTCGGCGCGACGCCGGGCCGCCT
>VBOS01000193.1 GCA_005893185.1 Candidatus Eiseniibacteriota bacterium | reverse complement strand
TGGCGGTGCCGGAGGGCGGCGTGCGCCGGCGCTGAGCCCGGCCGGGGCGGCGCTTGCGGCCGCGGGCAAGCAAGTCTCCCCCATTTCGGTCTTGTTGCTCGAGTGGCCCGGTCCTAGACTCCTCGACGCCCGGAGAATCCGGGAGCCCTCATCCCTCAGGGACGACATGCCGTTCGTGCTCACGACGAGCCCCCTTAAGCCGAGAAGGAGACCCCCATGAGAGCCATTCTCGCCCGCTTCCGCACCGTTCTCGGATTCCTGCTCGCGGCATCGCTCGTCGCACCCGGGGCGGCGCGCGCGACCAAGACGATCGAGGTCGATCAGGACGGCACCCCCGACCTGATCGTGGATCAGGGCCTGCTGCGTCAGCATTGGATCGTGCGCGTGGAAACGTTCGATGCCTCAGCTTGCGACGTCCAGGAGGGGAGCGTCGTGCCCGGCGATCACCCCATCGTTCGCTTCTCGGTCGGGACGCCCAACATCGGCGACGCCGACCTGTTCGTCGGCGACCCGAACGCGCACATCCAGGCGAACGACGGCCTGTACGAGTTCGCCACCTGCCACCATCACTACCATTTCCGCCATTACGCGCTCTACGAGCTGATCGACCCCAACACGGGCCACGTGTGGCGCGCCGCCAAGCGCGGCTTCTGCATGCTCGATCTCGAGAAGTACGGAGCCTACCCGGGCCCCAATAACAACGACTACAAGTTCAGGAGCTGCGGCGCGGTCGGAGTGCCGGGCAACCAGGGCATCAGCAAAGGCTGGTCGGACGTGTACTGGTGGAAGCTTCAGGGCCAGTACTTCGTGCTCGACGGGGGGGACGGCCAGGCGGTGGTGCCGCCCGGCGAGTACATCATTCGCATCACGGTGAACCCGGGATTCGTCCCGCAGGGCGGCGAGCCGTGCCGCAACGCGGACCCGCTCCATCCGGGCGTGTGCCACCAGCTCCCGGAGTCCAACTTCGAGAACAACATCGCCGAGGTCGGCATCACGATCCCCGACCATCCCGGACGGGAGGGCGTGGGGCCGCTCAAGGACCAGGCGGCCGGCGTGGCAGGCGACAAGTAGAAGCTCGAGGGTAGCGGGGGCGCGCGAGGGCGCCCCCGCGCCGAACGGGAGCATGGCCCCGGCGGGCGCCTCGTCACCGTCCGCCGGCCGCCCTCCGCCTTCGCGCAGCTGTAGTCACAGCAGCACCACCGCTTTCGCCGGCCCGATGCGACCGCCCTGCGTGGCGCGCAGCCAGTAGAGCCCGGCCGGGAGCCCGGCCGTCCCGCGCAGCTCGAACCGGCTCACCGCCTCGCCCGGAGCGCCCAGATCCTGGTCGAGCACGCGGCGGCCGGCGACGTCGAACATGATGAGCCGCGCCGGCTCGCGGCCTGTCAGACGCACCGACACGCTCACAACGCCGTGCGCTGGATTCGGCACGCTCAAGATCCGGGGTGGGCCGGGACTCCCCGCGGCCGCCTCGAGCGCAGGCGACCGCGACGCGAGCGCGCGCGCCGTGGCCATGGCTTCGCACGATGACGATTCCACCCAGCGCCACAGGTACCAGTGGTCGGCGTCCCCGGGCTGATCCGGCCCGCGCGCTGCGACGTCCCCGCGCGCGAAGTGGAACTCGTGGCACGCGGGGCCGACGTCCAACTCCGTATCGTCATCGAACTCGATGTGCAGGCGCAGGCCGCACGCAACCACGACCTGGTACTGAGCCGCGGAGTCCGGCTCTTCCGGCTCGGAGCCGACGCAGACCGTGTCGAGCGAGGACTCGATCGACCGCGCCGCGGGGTGCCGCACGCCGGATGCGTCCGTGAAGCCCTCGAACAGGTGCCGCGCGGACGCCAGCTCGTCCACGCGCGTGAATCCCTCCGGATAGGCCGCCCTCGATGCCGAGTCGCCGAAGAAGAAGCGGAAGCCCGGCAGCAGGAGCGGGGCGTAGTCGTCGAGGCGCTCGAGCCTATAGCTCGCGAGCAGCCGAACCATGGCTCCAACCGGGGAGTCGCCTGCGGGCAACGACTGAAGTGCGTCGGGCGCGCCCGGCCTGGCGAGGAGCGAGCACAGGACGAGCGTGAACAGAGCGGAAGCGGCGCGCAGCGGGTAGCGAGACTGCATGACACCCTCCGACCGCATCGCGCGGTCACCCGGTTCAACCCGTCCGGAGCGAAGGCCGGTTCGGCGAATGCGCCGGGAGGAGGGTTCTCCATGGGGTATGGCATACGCCGTGCCGCGCCGCCCCGCGCGTCGCGTGCGAGAGAACCCCAGCCGCCGCAAGGCGGCGAGGTCGCACGCGCGCCGTGGAACTGCCGCGATCTGTAACCCTGTCACCCGCTGCATCGCGTCGCAGGTAACACGTGTGGGGACACCGGGTGCGCGCGCCTGCAGCACCGCGCCCCGTCGGATACACTGCGCCGCGTGATCCTCGACCCTCAGGCCATCTCGCCCGGAGCGATGTACCGCTTCATGATCGGGATCGTCCTGCCGCGCCCGATCGCGTTCGTCTCGACCATCGGAAGTGGCGGCGTGCTCAACGTCGCTCCCTTCTCCTACTTCATGCCGATCACGAACCGACCGCCGCTCGTCGGCATCTCGATCAACCTGCGCGGGGGCGAGCACAAGGACACGCTGCGCAACATCCGGGAGACCGGTGATTTCGTCGTCAACGCCGTGAGCGAGCCGCTCCTCGAGCGGGTGGTGAAAGCATCTGGCGACTGGCCGCGGGAGGTGGACGAGTTCCAGCTCACAGGCCTCACCCCCGTGGAGTCCGACCTCGTCCAGTCGCCGCGAGTTGGCGAGTCGCCGGCCAGCCTGGAATGCCGGCTCCATCGCGTCGTCGAGCTGGGCGACGCCTTCTTCACCGTGGGCGAGATCGTGCGCGCGCACGTCGCGGAAGATGTGCTGACCGACGGGCGAGTGGACATCGCGAAGCTCAGGCCCGTCGGCCGGCTCGGCGAAGACGGCTACTCGATCGTGCGGGACGTCGTGCACCACGCGCGTCCCCGCGCCGGGCCGCCGAGCGGAGGCGGCGGGTGAGGCACGCGCGATCGGCGGCGGCCTAGCCGCGGCCCGCGACGAATGGGAGACGTCCGCCGCATCCCGATCCGCACGCGCGAGGATCTCTGGACCTTCACCGAGCGCAACGTGCCGCTCTGGGACATCCTCGACTTCTTCCCGCCCGACAGCGTCGGACCGCGCGGCCCGAAGGACGCGCCGCGGCCCTACGACGTGAAGCCCATCACGATCGAGACCGACCTCGGCTTCTCGTTCGAGACCGACATCCAGTTCGGGGCATGGATCTTCCGCCCGCGATCCCCGAAGCAGCCCGGGATGATGAAGTGGTGCCGCGAGCGCGGGCTCGAGCCGGGCGACGAGAAGGCGGTGGCCGGCGCCTGAGGCGCTGGATCGAGCACGGCCCGCGTTTCATCCAAAGTTCTGCCATGGCCGAGACCGTCAACGTCAAGATCGCGCGTCTGCTGGAAGAGACCGCATCGATCCTGGGCGAGCAGGGCGCGAATCCCTACCGCGCCCAGGCGTATCGCAACGCCGCGCAGACGCTGCTCGGGCTCGAGAAACCTGTGACGGAGATCCTGGAGCAGCAGGGCGTGGACGGGCTGATGGAGCTGCCCGCTGTGGGGGAGGGCATCGCGCGCTTCATCCGCACAGCGGTCGAGACCGGTCGGCTGCCGATGCTCGAGCGCCTGCGCGGGGAGAGCGAGCCCGAGCTGCTGCTGGCCTCGGTCCCCGGCATCGGCCGCAAGCTCGCCGAGCGTCTCCATCGCGAGCTGGGGATCGACACGCTCGAGGAGCTGGAGGCGGCCGCGCACGACGGGCGGCTGGGCAAGCTCGCACGCTTCGGGGCGAAGCGCGTGGCGGGGATCGTGGACTCGCTCGCCGCCCGACTCGGGCGCGTGCGCCCGCCGGCGGCGCGCTCGCAGCGGCCCGTCGAGGAGCCGACCGTGGCGGAGCTGCTGGAAGTTGATCGCGAGTACCGCGAGAAGGCGGCGGCCGGAACGCTGCGCAAGATCGCGCCGCGTCGGCTGAATCCGAAGGCCGATGCGTGGCTGCCGGTGCTCCACACGGCGCGGGGCCAAAGGCACTACACCGCGCTCTACTCCAACACGCCGCGCGCGCACGAGATGGGCGCAACGCACGATTGGGTGGTGCTCTACTACGACGCTGCCGGTGGCGAGCGCCAGTGCACGGTGATCACGTCGCAGGTGGGCCGACTCAAGGGCTTGCGCATCGTGCGGGGCCGCGAGGCGGAGTGCGAGCGCCACTACCGCGCGCTGCGCGACCGGACCGCGACAAAGGCCCGGGCGAGCGGCTCGGGAGGCGGATCCTCCGCGCTCCCGTCCCGGCCGGCCTGAACCCGCTCACAGCGCTTCGGCCGCCGGGCTGGGCCCGACCTTGGGGGGCGTTTCGCGCCCGCCGGCCTCGCCCTCAGCCGCGCGCAGCAACGCTACGACCTCGGCGTCCTCCACCTGCGGGAAGTGCTGGAACCACAGGCTCACGGCGTCCAGCTCGTGCGGGATCTCGAGCACGGCGACCTCGTCGGCCAGCGCGCTCAACCGATCGACTGCTTCCGCAGCCGCCACACCCGCGGCCGCGACCAGGCGCTCCGGCCCCTTCTCCCGCAGCGAGTGCAGCGCCGCCGCCATGGTGGCCCCGGTCGCCACGCCGTCGTCCACCACGATCACCACCCGGCCGCGGGGATCGAGCGCGGGCCGCGCCGGCGTGTAGGCCGAGCGGCGCGCGCGCAGGCCGGCGAGCTGGACGTCGCGCTCGGCCTGGACATAGCGCTCGGTCGCGCCGGCTTCGGCCGCGAAGGGCTCGAGCGCGATGTTCCCGGCCTCGTCCACGGCGCCGATTGCGAGCTCCGGCTGGCGGGGCGCGCGCAGCTTGTGCACAAGCGCGATATCCACTTGGCCGCCCAGCTCGCGCGCGATCACGCGCGCCATGACCACTGCGCCACGCGGGATGCCCAGCACCAGCGGATTCCGCCCGCGATACGCCATGAGCCGCAGCGCGAGCAGCTCCGCGGCCCGTTCCCGGCTCTCGAACACGATGCCTCTCGGCCCGTCGCCGGCCCAAGGTGCGGCCGGACGGTCACGCCTCGCGGCGAATCAGGCCGGCACCATCTCCAGGATCTCGTTGGTCTCGGGGAAGCGCCCGAGTGCCTTCTTGGAGAAGATCAGCTTCCCATCCAGCACGACCTCGAACTGTCCGCTCGAACCCTTGGTGAGCTTGGTCTCGATGCCGCGGGACTTCTTGATCTCGGCCGCCAAACTGGCGGCGCGGGGCAGATAGTTTCACTGAACGCAGTAGGTGATTTCCATCTGGTGCATGATTGTCCTCCCGAGCGTTGGAAGTTCCACGTCCCGCTTCGACTATAGCGCCCCGGCACGGAGGCTCAAACTCCCGGTGCGCGCATGTTTCGCCGGCCGCCGCGCTACAGCGGCCGCCGCATCCCCTGCGCGAGCGCAACGAGCCCGGCGAGCGCCAGCACGCACAACCATGCGAAGAGATCTCCGGCGGCGGCGTAGAACGTGCGCACGCCCAGCGTCGGCACCTGCGCGACGATGCGGTGATCCGCGCTGGCGAAGTAGTCGGCGGCGGCCAGCACGCGCCCCTGGCAGTCGGCGGCCACGGACAGCCCCTTGTCGGTCGGGCGCACGACTGCGAAGCCGTTCTCGATGCCGCGGAAGATCGCCATGCGCGAGTGCATGGGATCGATCTCCAGCCAGTCGGAGCTGGGCGCGATCAAGATGTCCGCTCCCGCTCGCCCTGCCCTGCGGATGAGCTGGGGGAAATCCATGTCGAAGCAGATCGCTCCCGCGATTCTTCCCCCCGCCGGCCCCGGGATCGGCTTGGGGACCGAGCGGTCGGCGCCCATCTCGAGGTCCCCGGGCACGGGGCGGGCCTTGTGGTAACGGAAACCGGTCTGGCCCGCGGGATCGATCGCGATGAGCTGGTTCTCGTAGCGCGGGCTGCCGGGCGCGGCGGCCGCGAGCGCCAGGAATACATAGCTCCCGGTCCGCACCGCGAACTCCTTCGCGCGCGCGAGGAGGGCGGGCTCTTCCTGCTTCATGACCAGGCCGTTCGCCTCGGACCAGGCGACGATCCGGGCGCCGGCCCGGACTTCGCGCTCGCTCCGCTGGAACAGCGTGTCGAGGAGCGCGGTGGTCGCCGAGTGCACGGCTTTGAGGTCGGCGGGGGTGGGATCGGGATTGAGCAGCAGTCCCATGCTTCTCCGCGCATCGCCCGCGCGCACCGTGAGGCCCGCGACCCGCACCGTGACGGCGTTGCGCGGGCGCGCAGCCAGCCGCACGCCGCCGGAGAGCACGACGAGCGAGAACACGGCGGCGACGATCGAGACCTCGAAGCCCACGCGCTTCCACGAGAAGTGATGCTCCCACGCCCAGTTCACGACGGCCGCGAACCACGCGATCAGGAAGACGACGCCGGCTGTGCCTGTCACCGAGACGATCTGGATGAGCGGCAGGTTGTCGTACTGCGTGTATGCGAGCGAGCCCCAGCTCCCGTACGGGCTGAGCAGCGCGTTGAAGAGATCGGTTGCCGCGAACGCCAGCGGCAGGACGAGGGTCGAGGCGAAGCCCCCGATGCGCGGGGCCAGGACGCGGTCCACGACGAACGGGACGAAGAAGATCACCCCCAGGCCCGACGCGATCCAAAAGTACGGCCCCGGCGGCACCGGGATCATGCCCCGCCACACGATGAGCGACGCGAGGACCGACACCGCGAGCCCCGCGCCGAGACCCACGATCGGGCCGCGCCCCCGCACGAACCGGAGGAGGAACATGAGCGCCCACCACGGCGCGAGCGAGATGGGGGTGCGCCCGTTCGAGATGCAGAGCAGCAGCCCGGCAAGCGCGAGCACGGCCCCGGAGGCGGGGCCCGACAACATCGCGGATTCCGATCGTCTGATCATGGGATGAGTGGGAGGGTCGGCTTCGGCGCGACCCGCGCGGACTATAGCGTGCGCGCGGGCGGGAAAGGAAAGCGGGTGCGCGCCGCCTGTGCGCCTTCACCCTTCACGTCGGCCCATCTGCTTCGACCCGTCGTGTTTGACCGCGGCCACGCTTTGCGCGAACGTGCCAGACTCGAATGCCCCGCTCCCAGAGCTCGATCGAAGATCGCCTCCGCGACGCCCTCGGCGACGGGCTGCTGACGCAGGAGCCGCTCCGCCACCACACGACGTTCCGCATCGGCGGGCCGGCGGACTTCTACTTCGCCGCGCGCACCGAGGAGAAGCTGGTGGGCGCGCTGGCCGCGGCCCATGCGGCGGGCCTGCCGGTGTTCCTGCTCGGCGGCGGCAGCAACCTCCTGGTGTCGGATGATGGCTTTCGCGGCCTCGTGATCCGCAACGCGATCGAGACCATCGAGTTCGATGGCACGGCGGCCCACGTCGGCTGCGGGGCCGATTTTCTCGAGCTCATCTGCCGGTGTCGGGACCAGGAGCTGTCGGGCCTGGAGTTCGCGGCCGGGATCCCGGGCTCGGTGGGCGGCGCGCTCTACGGCAACGCCGGCTGCTATGGCCAGGACATCGGCACCTTCACCATCGAATGCACCAACGTCGCCCTGGACGGGAGGGGCGTGGAGACGCGGCCAGCTTCCTGGTACCAGTTCGCGTACCGCGACTCCCGGCTCAAGCGCGATCCGCGCGTGCTGCTCACATGCATGCTCCAGCTACGAAGAGGCGAGCGCGACGCGATCCAGAAGGTGATCGACGAGAAGCTCGAGATCCGGCGCGTGAAGCACCCGCAATGGCGCGTGGAGCCGACGGCGGGCTGGCGCGTGGAGCCGACGGCGGGCTCCTACTTCAAGAATCTGCCGCCCGACTGGCGGATGCCGGGCGCCAAGCTCTCGCCCGGCACCCACCGCGTCGCCGCCGGCCAGCTCCTGGACGAGTGCGGGTGCCGGGGCCTGCGCGTGGGGGACGCGATGGTGTTCTCCAAGCACGCCAACATCATCGTGAACGCCGGCCGCGCGAGCGCGCTCGAGGTTCTCGAGCTGGCGGAGATCATGAAGACGCGGGCGCGCGAGAAGTTCGGCGTCGAGTTGGAAGAGGAAGTGATGTTCCTCGGGGAGAAGCCGGCGCCGGGCCGCGCGGCGCGCGCCACGCCCGCGCGTCGCGGCAGACTCAGCGCGTGAGCACGAACCTCTGCACGAACGTCCGTCCGCCCGCCCGGAGGCGCGCGAAGTAGAGCCCGGCCGGAGCGCGGCCCCGCGCCGCCCTTCCGCTCCAGCCCGCGGGATGCCAGCCGGCCGCCTGGACTCCTTCCGCCAGCACCGCGATCTCGCGGCCCTGGACGTCCACGACGCTCAAGTGGACCGCGCTCTCCTCCGGGAGCCCATATTCCACTCGCATCGAGCCCTGCATCGGGTTCGGGATCACGCGACCCAGTGCGAACTCGGCCGGGATCGACTCCACGGCTGCCAGACGAATCTTGAACGTGGCGCTGATGGTGTGGCCCACGGTCACGCCGCTGAAGGTGTAGCTCGGCGTCGAGACGACTCGCTCGCCGTCAACGACCAGCCTGTCGATCGCGTAGCCGGAATTGGGCGTGATCGTGAACGTGGCGTTCGTGCCGCAGCCCACGTTCACGTTCCCCGCCGGCGCGATCGAGCCGTTGGCGGCGGCGGTCGCGACGATCGTGCGCGGGTAGAGCCCGACCGTATCGCTGCGGCTCGCCTGGCATCCGCGCGAATCCCTCACGGTCACGGTGTAAACGCCCGCCGCGAGCCCCGAGAGGTCCTCGGTCGTCGCGCCGTTGGACCAGGCGTAGGTGAACGCTGGAATGCCGCCCGAGACCGTGAGGTTGATCGTGCCGTCGTGGACGAAGGTGCAGGCCGCGTTCACATGGGTCGAGGCGAGCGCGAGGTTGGACGACGAGAAGCTGGCGGCGATCGTGTGGTTGGCCTGGACACCGGAGAACCTGTAGCTCGAAACCGCGCCCACCGAGCCCCCGTCGACGAGGACGTTGGCGATCACGTGGCAGTTGTCGGGAGAGATCGTGAACAGCACGGTGTCGCCGCACGCAGCCGCGATCGAGCCGCTCGGGCTGATCGCGCCCCCCGCGCCTGCGCTGGCGGAGAGCTGGAACGGGCCGTTGAGCGCAAAGCTGGCTGCGATCGTGTGGTTCGCCTGGACGTTGGTGAACGTGTAGCCGGTCACGGCGCCGACCGAAGATCCGTCCACCAGCACGTCCGCGACGTGGCGGCAGCTCCCGGGCGTGATCGTGAACGATTGGCTGCCGCCCTGGGACACGCGCACGTTTCCGCTGGGGCCGATTGTGCCGCCGGGCCCGGCGCTGGCGGCGACTGTGAAGATCACGGGGTTGGGCCCCACGACCTTGGCCCACCACGTGCCCCACCAGCTACCGTTGTTGCCGGTCGTGCCGTCATCGGTGTTGGCGCGCGTCCTCGCGTATTCCTGAAGAACCCAGAACGACCGGTCGTCCGAGGGATCCACCGAGCACTGGCTGAAGTCCCCCCAGCGGTTCCGGCCCTTTCCGAAGTCCTTGTGGTAGTAGTCGTCGCCCGCCTTGTAGATCAGCGGGTCGCGGATGGTGCCCGCGCCGTCCGCATGGTCGTGATACGAATAGCCGGCAGAGGGGTGCTGCGCCGACGAGCATTGCGTGTACCCCACGACGAAGTCGCCGACCCCGTTCACCGCGATGTGCGGATAGGCGTACCACTTGCCGCCGTTCGTGGAAGTGGCTGTCGCGTCCTCGATCCGCCCGCCGTCCACGAAAGCCGCGGTCGTGCTGGGCGTGATCTCCGTCCACTGGACGGCTGTGTGCGTGTAGGTGCTCGCCGGAAGCCCGACCGTCTGCGCGTAGTAGATGAAGCCGCCGCGGTAGACCGGGGCCGAGCGCACCTGCGAGTCCTGGGGCTCGATCGGGCAGGGCGGCGTGCAGACGCTCGCTCCCGAGATCGGCGCGGACTGCGGCAGCTTGGCGCCGCTGCCGCCGGGCTGAGCCCAGCCGCCGCCCGGGCGGGTCAGCGCTCCGCCGGTCGTGTAGGCCGGCGCAGCCGGCGTGCCGGTGATGGCGTCCACCTCGTAGGTCGCGCTCCCGCTGTTCAAGTGCGTGACCACGAAGAGCGTGTCTTCGGTCGCCGAGTAGGTCGCGCAGGGCGAGCTGTAGAAGTGGGTCGCACTGGCTTGAGTGAATACCGTTGCCGCGGGGAGGGTGCCGGCCCGCGCCTGCGCGTAGTTGAGAACCAGGGTGATGCCGCGCTGGAAGGCGCCGCTCGTGTTGTAGACGTTGATCGCGACCGCGATCCAGTTCTTGTTGAAGCCGAGATTCGGGAAATCGATCACGTACGGGCTGGCCGTCAGGTTGCCGAACGAGTAGAGGAACCAGTTCCCCGCCGGGTCGCTGGTCTGCGAAACGCCGATCAGGATGAGCCCATTGGTGTTCACCGTCTGCGTCTCAACGATCCAGCGGTTCTGGGTGGGGTCGTAGAGCGTGCGCGGATCGGTGAGCTGATTGAGCAGGGTCTTGTTCGTGACGACCGGGTCCCAGAACGTCGCCGTTCCCACGGTGGCGAGCGCCGAGCCGTTCGACTTGCTCTGGACCAGGTAGTTGTTGTTGAGCCCCTCGAGCGTCGAGGCGGGCCCCACTGCACCGCTGACGTCCGGCGGAATGACGATGTAGCTCGAATCCACCATCGGGATGTCGTCCATCCCGATGAAGCTCGCGATGGGGGACGGCGAAGCTACGAACGGCACGAACGGGGGGGGAGCGGCCAGCGCATCGGGCCCGGGCGGGATCGCGGGCTCGGCCGGTTCACCTTCCAGCTCGTTGCGGACGATCGCCCGGACCGGCGGCTTGGGCCCGAGGCCGCTCCTCTCCATCCGGCCCAGCTCCATGAAGTTCACGGTCGCGGATCGGACGACTCCGGTAGCTGCGCCCTGGATCGTGACGCCACCCACAGGCGGGGCGGTTCGCACATGCGCTCCCTCCTCGCGCTCCCGGGCAGCTGCCGGATCGTCCAGGCTCAGCGCGCCGAGGCCCGCCGGCAGCAGGACGAGAACGAGGGTCCCGACCCGTGAAAGGCGGGTTCTCAGGCGCACCGGGACCTCCTGGCGACGAAGGACAGGACAGACGTCTGGGCGGCGAATGCTGGGAAGCGTCGCTGCCCCGCGGCGCACACCCCGCGGCGGGCGCCGCGGCGGCAGGCCGAAGTAGGGGGGGAGAAGCGTGCGTTTCTTAGCCTTTGCCTCGATTCACAAGAATTGTAGAGGCGAGGGCGGGCGGCTCACAAGAGAATTTCGCCTTCTGCGATCTGGGCGGAACGCCATGTGGAGCAGGATCGGCGCACCGATTAGTATGGCCGGCATGCTCCTCCGTCCCAGCCTCGCCTTGGCACTTCTCGTCAGCGCGGGTGCGGCCTTCGCCGCCCCGCCGGTCCAGCTCGTCGAGACCCGGCCGGTGGAGAGCGGGCTCGGGAACCCTGCGCTCCCCGCGCCGCAGGCAGTTTGGCTCGAGATGATCGGCGGAGCGAAGAGAACGCTCGACATCGAGCAGTTCTACCTGTCGACCTGGCCGGGCGAGCCGATGGACAAGGTCGTGGACGCGATCGGCGCGGCCGCGAAGCGCGGCGTCCGCGTGCGTCTCATCCTGGATCAGCGCATGCACGGCACCTACCCGCAGCCCGCCGACTCGCTGCGATCTGTGCCGGGAATCGAGGTGCGGCTCGTCAACCTCGGCCCGATCGCGGGCGGCATCCAGCACGCCAAGTTCTTCATCGTGGACGGCGAGGAGGTCTTCCTCGGCAGCCAGAACTTCGACTGGCGCGCGCTCGAGCACATCCACGAGCTGGGCGTGCGCGTGCGCGACGCGCGAGTGGCGCAGACCATCGGCGAGGCGTTCGAGTGGGACTGGCGGGCCGCAGGCGATCAGATGGCGGGGCGTGACTCGACCGGAGCGCAGGCGCGGGCGAGCGCGCGGCCCGCGGGCCCGCGCGCGCATGCGGTGAGCATCGTCCAGGCGCCTGGCGACACCGTGGATGTGCGGCCCAGCTACACGCCGAAGGCGTTCATCCCGGACTCCACGCTGTGGGACCGCGACGCCATCGTGCGGCTGCTGGACGCCGCGCGCCGCGAGGTGGTGGTGCAGCTCCTCACCTACTCGATCGGCGGGCACTCCCAGCGCGACTCGACGCTCGACGCCGCGCTGCGGCGCGCCGCCGGGCGCGGCGTCTCGGTGCGGCTCGTCGTCTCGGACTGGGAGCCGGACAACCCGCGCATCGCGGACCTCCAGAGCCTGGCCGGAACGCCGAACGTCGAGGCGCGGCTTTCCACCGTGCCCGAATGGAGCGGCGGCTACATCCCCTTCGCCCGGGTCGAGCACTGCAAGTACATGGTGGTGGACTCGCTCTGGACCTGGGTCGGCACCAGCAACTGGGAGCCCGGCTACTTCCACGGCACGCGCAACGTCGCGGTGTCGCTGCGCAACCGCCCGATCGCGCTCGAGGCGCGGAAGATCTTCGATGCGAGCTGGCGCGCTCCCGGCAATCGCGTGGTCAAGCCGGGCGAGACCTACGAGCGCAAGGCCCACGGCGCCACGCCGCCAGCTGGGAAGACCGCCTACGGGAAGTAGCATGCGAGGCCGGCCGGTCGCCGGTGCGAAACCGGCGGCTCCCGAAGGCCCCGCGCCGTACGGGGGGAGTGCGCGGCCCGCGCGACCACAATCCGGAGGCCCGCCAACGCCCCCGCCGCCATGGCGAGACCCGTGGGCGTGGCTGAGCGTCGCGCCGGCCCTGCTGCTCGTGCTTCATTCATTGGGCGCGCCGCTCGGCGAGCCGGTCGCAGATGACTTCGACTTCCTCCGCCGCGCGCTGATCGAGCGCCGCCACGATCTCCTCGACGGCGGTGGCTCGCTCGCATTCTGGCGGCCGCTGGCCCACCAGGTCTACTTCACGCTGGTGGGGCCGCTGGCGCTCGCAAGCCCGGGCGCGGTGGCCGGCCTTCAA
>VBOS01000025.1 GCA_005893185.1 Candidatus Eiseniibacteriota bacterium | reverse complement strand
GCTCCAGGCCTGAGAACAGCCGCACAGCGTGCTCGCGCACGATGCCGCTCGGCTCGCCCGAAGCCTCGCGCTCGATCCGGCCGCCTTCCGGATCGGGCGTGGCGCGACGGACGCCGGCCGCATCCAGCGCCGCGCCGTTCACCCACAGCGCGTGGAAATCGTGACTGTGGAGCAGTACCGGGCGATCGGGACAGGCTGCATCCAGCGCCGCCCGATGCGGGGCGTCGCTCCAGCCGTTCGCGTCCCAGCCACGCCCGACCAGCGGACCGTTCCCGGGATGCCGGGCGGCGAAGCGCGCCACGCGAGCTGCGGCGTCGGCGGCGGAAGCCGCGCCCCGGAGCGCAACTTCTGCTTCCGCGCGCGCCCACTGCACGAGATGGATGTGGGCATCCGTGATCCCGGGCGTGACCGTGGCGCCACAGGCGTCGATCACCTCCGTGCCCGGACCGATGAGATCCGAGACGGCGGCGTGAGGGCCGAGCGCCAGGATGCGCTCCCCCCCGACCGCGATGGAGTCGGCGCCCGGTTCCACCCCGCCCGCCGACCACGGGCGCGCGTTGCGCACGACGAGGTCGGCATGCGTCCCTGTCACGACCCTGCCTCGACGCGATTCTCCAGCACGCCGATGCCCTCGATCTCGACCTCGATGCGGTCCCCAACCTGGACGGGCGCCACGCCGGCCGGCGTGCCGCTCGCGATCACATCGCCCGGCTCGAGCGTCATGATGGACGAGATGAAACGGATCAGCTCCGGGACCGGAAACAGCAGATCCTGAGTGTTGCCGCGCTGGCGCGTTTCACCGTTCACGCGGCATTCGATGGCGAGCGCTCCCGCATCGAGACCCACCGCCATCCATGGCCCGAGAGGCGCGAACGTATCGAAGCCCTTGGCCCTTGTCCATTGGCCGTCGCTCTTCTGGTAGTTGCGCGCGCTCACGTCGTTGAAGCACGTGAATCCGGCCACATGGTCGAGCGCGCGCTCGCGCAGAACGGCGCGGGCGCGGCGCCCGATCACGATCGCGAGCTCGCCCTCGGGGTCGAGGCGTGTGACGCCTTCCGGGTAGCGGATCGGCTCGCCGCTCGCGAGCACGGCGCTCGGGGGTTTGAGGAAGAGCAACGGCTCGGGAGGCGGCCCACTGCGCGCGCCCGTCACGCTCTCCGCGATGTGCGCCCGATAGTTGAGGCCCACGCACACGATCTTGGTGGGAACCACCGGCGCGAGCAGCTTCACGGACGCGGCCCGGTCTCGCTCGCCGGTCTCGCGGCCGCCCTCCCAGGGCGCCGCGCTCAGCCGCGCGAATTCGCCATCGCGACGACGGCCGAATCGAGCGGCGCCATCCACGACGTAGCGGGCGATGTGCTGGGGATCGGAGGTCGGCATGGAGGGATGGGGACAAAAAAAGTGAGGCCCCCATCAAGGACCGTGTGGCAGCCTCATCACCCGAAACGACGGCACGTCCGCTACGCTTTCAAAGGTGGCCGAGGCGCAAGCACGGAGCAGACAGGGGACCTCGCTCCGCTGATCGCAGTTCAGCGCAGGCGGCCGCCCACGCCGTGTTCCGATTGACGCTTCCGATTCCGCTTTGCTAGCGTCGCCGGGTCCATGCCATCCCATCGTCCGCGTGCGGCCGCCTCCACCGCCGCGCGCCAGCTCTCCACGCGAATCGAGCGCCGCACCGCCCACCTGAGCATCGTCGGGCTGGGCTACGTGGGCCTGCCGCTGGCCGTCGAATTCGGCAAGGCCGGCTTCAAGGTGACGGGCATCGACACCGACGAGAAGCGGGTGCGGGAACTCCAGCGCGGGGTCTCCTACATTCCGGACGTCCCGACCGCCGACGTCCAAGAGCTGGTGCGCTCGGGGCGGCTCGAGGCCACGACCGACTTCGCGGTGCTGCGCAAGGCGGACGCGGTCAACATCTGCGTGCCGACCCCGCTCTCGAAGCAGCGCGACCCCGACGTCTCGTTCATCGTCGCGGCCACCGAGCAGCTCGCGAAGCACGTCCACAAGGGGATGCTGGTGATCCTCGAGAGCACGACCTACCCGGGCACGACCGAAGAGCTGATCCTGCCGCGCCTCCAGGAGACCGGGCTCACGGTGGGACGCGACTTCTTCCTCGCCTTCTCGCCCGAACGCGTGGACCCCGGCAATCCGCGATTCAACACCAAGAACATCCCCAAGGTCGTGGGCGGCGTGACGCCGACCTGCACCGAGATGGCGGTGCAGCTCTACCGCCAGCGCCTCGAGCGCGTGGTGCCGGTCTCATCGCCCCAGGTCGCGGAGATGGTGTAGCTGCTCGAGAACACGTTCCGGAGCGTGAACATCGGGCTCGTGAACGAGCTGGCGCTGATGTGCGCGCGGATGAAGATCGACGTGTGGGAGGTGATCGAAGCTGCGGCCACCAAGCCGTTCGGCTTCATGCCGTTCTTCCCCGGTCCGGGCCTGGGCGGTCACTGTATCCCGATCGACCCCTTCTACCTCTCGTGGAAGGCGCGGGCCAGCGGCTTCGAGGCGCGCTTCATCGAGCTCGCGGGGGCGGTGAACGGCCAAATGCCGGACCACGTGGTCGGCCTGGTCGCGGAATCCTTGAACCGCAGCGGGCGCGCGATCCGCGGCTCCAAGGTGCTGATCCTGGGCGTGGCCTACAAGGCCGACATCGACGACACGCGCGAGAGCCCGTCGCTCGACATCATGGAGGAGCTGCGCGAGCGCGGCGCTGTGCTCGAGTACAGCGATCCCTACGTGCCTGCGCTGGAGTTCGCGGGGATGAAGCTCGAGAGCGTGCCGGTCACGCCGGCGCGGCTTCGGCGCTCCGACTGCGTGGTGATCGCCACGGCGCACAAGTCCTTCCCGTGGGAGGAGATCCTGGAGCACGGCCGCGCGATCGTGGATACGCGGAATGCCCTGCGCGGCCACCGGTCGGAGAAGATCGTCCGGCTTTGACCGCGCGCAGGCTCGCGCGCAGCGACGAAGCACCCACCCAGCCGAAGGCGACGAGGAACATGAGCGGCATCGGTACCGCAAGCCAGCGGCCGGCGCCCGCCGCGATCACGGCGACCACGGCGAAGTAGACCGCCAGCAGCAGCTCCGCGCGACCGGCCGAGCGGCGCGCGGTGGCGTAATGGCGGCCGCGCGAGTCGCGCCGCCCGGAGCCCGTCTTGGGCGTGCGTTCCCACTCGCCGGCGGGCCCGCTCATCCCCTCGATCGCGGCGCGCGCGTTGTTCAGGGCGAGCCCGATGCCGAGAAGCACAGCGGCCGGCACGTCGCGCACCAGGCCGTGTTTCCGCCCGCGGATGCGCTGCCCGGCGGCGAGGAACACGCACACCGGGAGCAGGCCCGGAACGACCAGCGCGGCCTGCGTCCAGGCCGCGACCACGGGCTCGCCCCGCGTGGTCGCAGCCAGGAGCGGGAGGAGCAGCAGGCCGAGCAGCAGCGGGTAGGCGAGGTTGTTCGTGAGATGGACCAGCGCCTCGAGCTTGACCGCCGCCGGCCAGGGGCCCGCGAGCAGGCGGGGCAGGATTTTGCGCGCGGTCTGGATCGAGCCCTTGACCCAGCGGCGCTGCTGCGACCGGAGGGCCTCCAGGTCGACCGGCAGCTCGGCCCGCGCCTCGGTCGTGTCGTCGTACACGAAGCGCCAACCCTCGAGCTGGGCGCGGTAGCTGAGGTCCAGGTCCTCGGTCAGCGTGTCGTGGGTCCAGCCACCGGCAGCCTCGATGCACGCGCGCCGCCGAGTCGAGCAGCACCGCCTGGGCCGAGGTGAGAAGCGAGGCGTCGCGGTTGAGATGTCCCCAGCGCGCCTGGACCATCCCCACGCGCGGGTCTGCGAAGTGCGGCAGGGTCCGGCGCAGGAAGTCCGGCTCGGGAACGAAGTCGGAGTCGAACACCGCGAAAAACTCGCCGCGCGCGCTGCGCATGCCGTGCACCAGGGCCCCGGCCTTGAATCCGTCGCGGCGCGCGCGGTGGAGCACGCGGATGTCCACGCCGCGCGCAGCTTGGCGGGTCGCGGCGCGATCCGCCCACGCGCGGGTCTCGTCGCTCGAATCGTCGAGCACCTGGATCTCGAGCCGGTCCGCCGGGTAGTCGAGGGCGGCGACCGATTCGATCAGGCGATCGATCACGCGGCGCTCGTTGTAGACCGGAAGCTGGACCGTGACGCGCGGCCAGTCGCACGGCGGAGGCGGGTCGGGTCGCAAGGCGGCCCGCGCTCGCCACCTGCGCCACAGCAGCAAACAGCGATGGAGCGAGTACAGGACGAGCAGCGCCTGCGCCGCCACGTAGAGCCCGACGCAAACGCTTCGCGCCCCGCGCGCGCCGCATTCGAGCAGCGGCCACGATGCGATCCACGGGAGAGCACCCAAGGTGGCGCGCATCGTATGCGCGCCGCCAGCTGCGCGCAATCGCGGGGCACGAGAAGCGGGCGTGCGGAGGGAGGGCGCTCCCGGCCCGCCCCTCCGCCCCCGTCGTTGCGGTCGCCTAGTTCACGACTTCGAAGTCGGCCTCGATCGGGCCGTCGCCGCCCTTCTTGCCCTTCCCCTCGGCGGGCCCGGTCTCAGGCGCCGGAGCGCCCTCGGCCGATGCACCGGCGCCTGGCCCCGCGCCTGCGCCCGCCTGCTGGTACATCGCTGCCGCGGCCTCGTGCCATGCCTGCTGAAGCGACTCGGTCGCAGATGCGATCGAAGCCGGGTTGTCGCTCTTGAGCGCGTCCTTGAGCGCGCCGAGGCTCGTCTCGATCCGCGACTTGAGCGCCGGCTCGAGCTTCGACCCGTGCTCCTTGAGGTTCTTCTCGACCTCGTAGGCGAGCTGGTCGCCGCGATTGCGCGCCTCGATCTCCTCCTTGCGCTTCTTGTCCTCGCCTGCGTGCTCCTCGGCGTCCTTCACCATCTGCTGGATCTCGCGCTCGTTGAGACCACTCGACGCCTCGATGCGGATGCTCTGCTCCTTGCTGGTCGCGCGGTCCTTGGCCGAGACGTGCAGGATGCCGTTGGCGTCGATGTCGAAAGCCACCTCGATCTGCGGCAGGCCGCGCGGCGCGGGCGGCAGGCCGTCCAGGTGGAAGCGTCCGATGGTCTTGTTGCCGGCGGCCATCGGCCGTTCGCCCTGCAGCACGTGCACCTCGACCGTGGTCTGGCTGTCCGCGGCGGTCGAGAAGACCTCGCTCTTGCGCGTCGGAATCGTGGTGTTGCGCTGGATCAGAGTTGTGCTGACGCCACCCAGCGTCTCGATCCCGAGCGACAGCGGCGTCACGTCGAGCAGCACGACGTCGCGCACCTCGCCCGCCAGCACCGCTCCCTGGATCGCGGCGCCCACCGCCACGACCTCGTCCGGGTTCACGCCCTTGTGCGGCTCCTTGCCGAAGATCTGCTTCGCCAGCTCCTGCACCTTGGGCATGCGCGTCGCGCCGCCCACCAGGATCGCCTCGTCGATCTGCTGTGGCGAAAGGCCGGCGTCCTTCAACGCCTGCATCACGGGCCCGCGGCAGCGCTCGACCAGCTCGCCCACGAGCTGCTCGAGCTTGGCGCGGGTGATCTTGATGTTGAGGTGCTTGGGCCCGTTCTGATCGGCGGTGATGAACGGCAGGTTGACGTCGGTCTCCATCGTCCCCGACAGCTCGCACTTGGCCTTCTCCGCCGCCTCCTTGAGGCGCTGGAGCGCCATCGGGTCCTTGCGCAGGTCGATGCCTTCCTGCTTCTTGAACTCGTCGGCCAAGTAGTCGATCACGCGCTGGTCGAAGTCGTCTCCACCGAGGTGGGTGTCACCATTGGTCGAGCGCACCTCGAAGACGCCGTCGCCGATCTCGAGGATCGAGATGTCGAACGTGCCGCCGCCCAGATCGAAGACCGCGATCTTCTCGTCCTTCTTCTTGTCCAGACCATAGGCGAGCGACGCCGCGGTCGGCTCGTTGATGATGCGCTTGACGTCGAGGCCCGCGATCCGCCCGGCGTCCTTGGTGGCCTGACGCTGGCTGTCGTTGAAGTACGCGGGCACCGTGACGATCGCCTCGGTCACCTTCTCGCCCAGGTACTCCTCCGCCGTCTGCTTCATCTTTTGCAGGATCATCGCGGAGATCTCGGGGGGCGAGAACTCCTCGCCGCTCGCACGCACGCGGGCGTCGCCGTTGGGACCGCGCACGACGTCGTAGGGCACGAGCTTCATCTCGCTGGTCACCTCGTCGTACTTGCGACCCATGAAGCGCTTGATCGAGTAGACGGTGTTCTTGGGGTTGGTCACCGCCTGCCGGCGAGCCACCAGCCCCACCAGCCGCTCCCCGGTCTTGGAGAACGCCACCACCGACGGCGTGGTGCGGAAGCCTTCCGCGTTCGCAATCACCTTGGGCTCCCCGCCCTCCATGACCGCCACGCACGAGTTCGTGGTCCCCAGATCGATACCGATGACCTTGCCCATGTTCATCCTGCCTTTCCGCGCGGAAGCCACGGCCCCCCGTGGGGAGGCCGTGGCCCGCAATGTGACGCCCCTGAAGGGGCGGCGTTACGAAGCGGCCTGCACCTCGACCTCACGCAGCTTGGCCTCCTCGGCCTTCGGCACGTGGATCTCCAGCACGCCGTCCTTGTACTGGGCCTTGACCTTGTCGTTGCGCACAGGCGCTCCGAGCCGGAACGACCGCTCGAAGGTGCCATGGATCCGCTCGGTGCGGTGCATGCCGTCTTCCTTGCGCTCGCTCTCCTGCTTGCGCTCGCCACGGATCGTGAGCGTGTCGCCCATCAGACTGACCCTCACGTCCTTCTGGGACATGCCGGGCAGGTCCGCCTTGAACACGAATTCGTCAGCCGTCTCCTCGATGTCCACGGCTGGGGTGAACATCGGGGCCAGATCGCCACGCAGCTGCGACCCGGTGAAGATGCTGTCGAACAAACGGCTGAACTCGTCGTGCGACACGAACAGGTCGCGGACGGGTGACAGCGTCACGGGATTCCAACGGGTGATTGCCATGGTTCATTCCTCCTCAGGACTTTCCGCCCTCTTCGTATTGGCAGCTCTTGCGATCGCGGTCAGGGCTGCAGAACTCCGTCGAACCTGTATAGCAGCCCGCGTGCCGGGCGCACGCGCCTCGTGGCAACTCCCTGAACTCCAGCGCATTGACGGCATCGTCTCATCCATGTTCGCAGCCGACTCAGCTGCGCTTGGTTTCGAACCGAAACGAAGACCGTCCCACCTCGAAACACCCTCCGTTCCAGCCTGATGCGGAATTGGCGCTCGGCGGTGCCTCTGCTAGCGTCCGCGCCTCGTGATCATCAGCCTGTTCCTTCCCCACGTCGGCGTGTTCGGAGGCGTGCGCCGCTTCATCGAGCTCGGCAACACGTGGACCGCGATGGGCCACGGCGTCACGCTCTTCCATCCCGAAGGCACCCCGCCCGGCTGGCTCCCCTTCTCGGGCACGGTCCGTCGACTCGAGGCCGCGGCCGGCCTCGCATCCGACCTCGCGGTGTGCGCAGACGCCAGCACATTCGACGCGTTCCTCGGCCATCGCGCCGCGCGGCATCTCTACTACTGCGTGATCGAGGGCGACCCGGCCGCCGCGCGGGCCGCTTCGCTGTCACACGTGCGCCTCGCCGCCAACTCCAGCGCGCTGCGCGGCGAGCTTGAGCGCAGCTCGGGCAGGCCCGTGCTCGATGGGATTGGCGGGATCAACCTCCGGCACTTCCGGCCCGACCCCGCGCGGCGCGCCGCGGCGCCCCTGCGCGTGGTCCTCAACGGGCGTCGCTCGCGCCCCAAGAAGGGAACCGATCTGCTGCTCGCGGCGCTCACCGGGCTCGAGGGCAAGGTGCCGCCCTTCGAGATCGTGCTCTTCGACACCATCGGCCCCGAGAACCGCCAGGATCCTCGCGACGGTGCGCGCCTGCCCCGGAACGCCCGATTCTTCCTGGGCCCGACGCAGGAGGATCTGGTCCGGCTCTACCAGTCGGCCCACGTGTTCGCGGCCGCCGAGCGCAAGGCCGGCTGGTGCAACACCGCGCTCGAGGCCATGGCGTGCGGCGCGGCGGTGGTATGCACCCGGAGCGGCACATGCGACTTCGCGCGCGACGCCCAGAACGCTCTGGTCGTGCCGGTGCGCCACCCGTGGTTCCTGCGCCGCGCGCTCCGCCGCGTGCTCGCGGACCCGACGCTGCGCGAGCGGCTCGGGTCGCGCGCAGCTACCGACGCCGAGCCGTGGAGCTGGGAGATTCTGGCGCTGCGCCTGCTCGAGCAGGTCGTGAAGAACTGACGCGCAGGTGCCGCGGCCGGGCTTGCGATGTCAGCGCGCGGGCAGGTACCCGGACTTCTCCTCCGGGACGAGGAGCTCTTCCTTCGTGTAGATGAAGGCGTCGCGGTCGTAGTCGGAGAGCTCGTAGTCCTTCTCGAGATAGATCGCGTCCTCCGGGCAGGCCTCCTCGCACATGCCGCAGAAGATGCAGCGCAGCATGTTGATCTCGTAGCGCTCCGCGTAGCGCTCTCCGTGGGAGGTCGGGTGGTCGGGATCGTTCTCCGCCGCCTTCACGAAGATCGCGTCCGCCGGGCACGCCACCGCGCACAGCTCGCAGCCCACGCACCGCTCGAGCCCATCCTCGTGCCGGGTGAGGATATGGAGCCCGCGGAACCGCGGGAACATCTCGAGCTTCTCTTCCGGATACTGGACGGTGAACGGCTTCCGAAACAGGTTCTCGAGCGTGACCCCGAGCCCCTTCGCCAGCTCCCCTATGCCCAGGCCTTTTCCCGGCTCCTTCGGCATCCACGGTCTCCTTTCGGTCGGCGCAGCATCTTAGCGGCCCGCGGTGACGGCACGCAAACCCGCCGGCGCACCGAGCGGCTCACAGCTTCGGCAGCGTGATCCCGCGCTGCGCCTGGTACTTGCCGAGCTTGTCCTTGTAGGACGTCTCGCACGGCTCGTCGCTCTCGAAGAACAGGACCTGGGCGATGCCCTCGTGGGCGTAGATCTTGGCCGGGAGCGGCGTGGTGTTGCTGATCTCGAGGGTCACGTAGCCCTCCCACTCGGGCTCGAAGGGCGTGACGTTCGTGATGATGCCGCAGCGCGCGTAGGTGGACTTGCCGGTGGTCACGCACAGCACGTTGCGCGGCACGCGGAAGTACTCGACGGTGCGCGCGAGCGCGAACGAGTTGGGCGGGATCAGGCAGACCGGTCCCTTGAAGTCCACCATCGAGGCGGGGTCCATGTTCTTGGGATCCACGATCGTGGAGTTCACGTTGGTGAAGATCTTGAACTCATCCGCGATCCGGATGTCGTAGCCGTAGGACGAGACGCCGTAGGAGATCACGCCGGAGCGCACCTGCTTCTCCTCGAACGGCTCGATCATGCGGTGCTCGCGGCACATGCGCCGGATCCAGTGGTCGGGCTTGATGGACATGCTCACTCCTCGCTCGGGAATCGCCCGAGCGCGCGCATCGCGTGCACCAGCTCGGGCAGCAACAGTTGGCGCAGCGCCAGCTCCACAGCGGCTGTGGAACCCGGCAACGTGACGACCAGCCTCCCCTGCGCGATCCCTGCCGCGGCGCGCGAGAGCCAGGCGGCAGCACCGACCTGCTCGAAGGAGAAGACGCGGAACAGCTCGCCGAAGCCGGGAAGCGGCTTCTCGATCAGCCCGGCGAGCGAATCGGGCGTCTGGTCGCGCGGAGAGATCCCCGTGCCGCCGGTGAGGATCACGCAGTCCACTTCGGCGCGCGCGAGCGCAGCTGCTGCGGAGCGCCGGATCTCACGCGGCTCGTCCTTCACCCACGCTCGCATTCCAACCTTGTGGCCGGCCTGCTCGATCAAGCGTTCCACCAGCGCCCCGCCCTCGTCCGCCTTCCCGCGCCGCGTGTCGCTCACGGTGATCACGGCGCACAGGACGGGGCGCTCGCCGTGGGAGGCGGGGCGGTGCGCGTGAGGGCGTGTTACGCGGCTCGTACCTCGCGGCGCGCGCTCGCCTGAGGCCCCCGTCCGTCGCCTCACGCCGCCCATTGCAGCACCTGCTCCTCGATCGGCCGCACGCGCATCGAGAAGTGCTCGAGCCAGGCGTCGGCCTCGGCGAGCCGGTGCTCCTCGAGCTCGCGCAAAGGCGGCTCCCACGCTCCGTGCTCGCCGGAGGGCGGCGGTCCCGCCTCGCGCGCGAGCGCCTTCAATTCGGCGAGGCTCATGACGTCGGCGCGCCGCGTGTCGCTCACGGTGATCACGGCGCACAGGACGGGGCGCTCGCCGTGGGAGGCGGGGCGGTGCGCGTGAGGGCGTGTTACGCGGCTCGTACCTCGCGGCGCGCGCTCGCCTGAAGCCCCCGTCCGTCGCCTCACGCCGCCCATTGCAGCACCTGCTCCTCGATCGGCCGCACGCGCATCCGGGTGCGCACCGAGCCCGCTCAGCACCAGCACGCGCGCCCCGGGCGCTTCCCGCCAGGCGCCGAGCAGGACGCCGAGCGCCGCGAGGGCGGGCGCGCCGCCCGAGCTGAGGACGAGCGTTGAGTCACGCCGCGGCACGGCCCCGCCCTGCCCCACGGTCGCTCGCTCATCCGCAGCCTCCCAAGCGCTCACCGCGTACCCGCGCGTCGCGAGCGCTTCGAGCAGGCGCGGCGCGGGTGGATCGGGCGACCCGTAGGCGTGGATCACGCCATCTCCCCGAGTGCCACCGCGATCTGCCGGCGGTGCGAGAGGTCGTGGTCCACCCATTCGCGCACCATGTCGCCGAGCGGGTAGGGACCGTTCGCCCAGTGGAACCCCATGCGGGCCCACTCGCGGGGCGTGAGCGGAGCGAGACGCGAGAGCAGGCGGGCGCGGGCCGCGCGCCAGGCCTCGAGCGCAGCCTGCGGTGATGCTTCGTGATAACGCAGCTCGCGCTGCGTCAGGTCTAAGGCGGGGAGCTCGGGCTGCTCCTCCGTGAGCATTCGCTCGAGTCGCGGCACCAGCACCTCCGAATCCACGTCGCGCAGGTGGCAGAGCACATCGCTCGCGGACCAGCGCCCGGGACCGGGCGCGACCCGGAATCGGGCCTCTCCGTAACGCTCGAGCCGCGTGCCCACCCACTCGACGCTCTCGCCGAGCGCTCCGAGGATCGCGCCCCACTCGAGGAAGCTCATGGGGCCGCGATGGCGCGCGGTGATCCCGGTGTCGCGCGTCTCGGGCGGATGCGGCTGGGCGAAGCCACGCGCGAGATAGCTGCGCGCGAGCTCCGCGTAGTGGATCGCGCCTCGCTGGATCGCATCGCGATGCGCGTCGGACACCGGGCCCATGACGCGGGCAGGCATGCCGAGCGCCAGGCTTCCGGCCGGAATCACCTGGCCTTCGCGCACCAGCGCGCCTGCGCCGATCAGCGAGCCCGCGCCGATGCGTGCGCCTGAGAGCACCATCGCACCCATCCCGATCAGGCAGTCGTCGCCGATCACGCAGCCGTGGATCACGGCGCGGTGCCCGACCGTGACCCGCGTGCCCACGATCGCGGGCATGCCTTCGTCCTGGTGCACGGTGGCGTTGTCCTGGAGGTTGGTGTCATCTCCCACCTCGACGCGGTCGGAGTCCCCGCGCACCACGGTGTTGAACCACACGCTGGAGCGCGCCCCGAGCGTGACGTGGCCGACCACGACTGCGCCGGGGGCCACGAACGCCGTGAGATGGAGCTTGAGCCGCGCCGGCCAGTTTCGATCCCGATCGCTCACGCGAGCCTCGCGTTCTCGCCCACGAAGGGGTTGTGCATGCGCTCCTCGCCGATCGTG
>VBOS01000195.1 GCA_005893185.1 Candidatus Eiseniibacteriota bacterium | reverse complement strand
CGAGCAGGGGGCTGCGGCGCGTGTGAAGCGGCGGCACGCGGCGCCGCATCGCCTCCGCCATGCCCGCGATCTCCGACGTGGTCTCACCCTTCATGCGCAGCGCAACGGCCAGCGCCCCGATCTGCGCGGGCGTCGCCTGGCCTTCCAGCACCTGCTCCATCGCAGCTCGTGCCAGGTCGCGCGCGAGATCCTCGTGCAGCACCGCGCGCCCGATCGCCGATTGGATCATCGCGCGGTGCCCCGGTGCTCGCGGCGCCGGGCCGCCGGGCTCACCGCCGGCCTCATCGCGCCGCCCCTTTCCGCTGGCGGCACAGCGTCAAGAAGTTCTCGATCAACCGCAGCCCGGGCCGCGTGAGCACCGACTCGGGATGGAACTGCACCCCCCACGTCTCGTGCTCTTTGTGCCGGAGCGCCATGATCTCGCCCTCCGGCGTCCAGGCCATGACCTCGAGCACCGGAGGCAGGCTCTCGCGCTCGACGATCAGCGAATGGTAGCGCGTGGCCTCGAACGGGTTGTCGATCCCGGCGAAGATCCCGCGCCCCTTGTGCAGGATCGGGCTGGTCTTGCCGTGCATCAGCCGCCCGGCGCGCACCACCTTGCCGCCGTAGGCCTCGCCCAGGCCCTGGTGGCCGAGGCACACGCCGAGGATCGGCACCTTGCCCGCGAGCTCGAGGATCGCGGCCTCGCTGATCCCGGCGTCGCGCGGCTCGCCGGGTCCGGGCGAGATCACCAGCCCGTCGAGCGGCTTCGCCGCGAGCGCGTCCACCGCGATCGCGTCGTTGCGATGCACCTCGATCGTCGCCCCCAGCGTCCCCAGGTACTGGACCAGGTTGTAGGTGAAGGAGTCGTAGTTGTCGATGACCGCGATCACCCGTCTGCTCCTCCCACGTCGACTCCGCGCTCGGCGCGCTGCACAGCCAGCCACAACGCGCGGCCCTTGGCTCTCGTCTCCTCCCACTCGCGCTCGGGTTCGGAGTCCGCCACGATCCCGGCCCCCACGCCCCAGTGCGCCCGGTCGCCCTGATACACCAGGGTGCGGATCGCGATCGCGAGGTCGAGGTCGCCATGATAGTCGAAATGGCCGACGGCGCCCGCGTAGACCCCGCGCCGCACCGGCTCGAGGTCCTCGATGATCTCCATCGCTCGCACCTTGGGGGCGCCCGAAACGGTGCCGGCCGGGAAGCACGCGCGCACGATGTCGAGCGGCTGGAGCCCGGGGCGCGCGCGGCCGCGCACGTTCGAGACCAGGTGCATGACCTGGGAGTAGCGCTCGACCAGCATGTACTCGTTGGTCTCCACCGTGCCGAACTCCGCCACGCGGCCCACGTCGTTGCGCCCGAGGTCGACGAGCATGACGTGCTCGGCACACTCCTTCTCGTTGGCGCGCAGCTCCTCCTCGAGCTGCCGATCTTCCTCGGGGCCGCGTCCCCGCGGGCGCGTGCCGGCGATCGGCCGCACCTCGACCACGCTGTCGGTGCGGCGGACGAGCGCCTCGGGTGAGGACCCCACGAGCGAGAGGTCGCCGAGGCGCAGGAAGTAGAGGTAGGGCGACGGGTTCGTGACGCGCAGCGCTCGGTAGGCCTCGAAGGCGGGCTGCGCGACCGGCGAGGACATGCGGTGGCTCAGCACCACCTGGAAGATGTCGCCCGCGCGGATGTGCTCCTTGGCGACCTCCACCGCCTTCATGAACTGCTCCTTGCTTGCGGTCGAGCGCGGCTCGGGCGCCTCCTTGCCGGCGCCGGGCTCGCTCCAGGGCAGCGCGCGGAAGAGCCGCTTCACCTCGGCGTCGATGCGCTCGACGGCCGCGTGGTAGGCGGCGTCGGGATCGCTGGCGCCGCGCGCGTGGGTCACGACCTTGAGCGTGTGCGCCAGGTTGTCGAACACGCTCACCACGTCGCCGAACATGAAAACTGCATCGGGAACGGCGAGGTCGTCCTTCGTTCTCGCGGGCAGGCGCTCGAACCATCGCACCGCGTCGTAGGAGAAGAAGCCGACCGCGCCGCCGCAGAAGCGCGGCAGCCCTGGCAGCGCGATCGCCTGGTGCTCGCGCAGGAGGTCGCCGAATTCCTCGAGCGGATGCTTGGTGCCCTGCCGCACCTGGGCGCCCTCGCGGATCTCGCAGCGGTCGCCGCGCGCGATGAAGACGCGCGACGGGCGGCAGCCCAGCAGCGAGAACCTCCCCCACTTCTCGCCACCCTCGACGCTCTCGAGCAGGAACGCATAGGAGCCGTCGTCCACCTTGCGGAAGGCCGAGACCGGCGTGTCCTGGTCGGCGAACAGCTCGCGATAGACCGGGACCAGCTTGCCGCTGCGGGCGAGCGAGCGGAACTCGGCGAGCGAGGGCACGATCATCGGGCGACGCTCCGCGCCGGCGCCTCGCCGAGCAGCTCGCGGGCCTGGCGCCGCGTGGTCTCGGTCACGCGCTCCCCGGCGAGCATCCGCGACAGCTCGGCGACCCGGGCGTCGCGGTCGAGCGCAGCGATGCGCGCGACGGTCCGCCCGCCCGCTGCGCGCTTGGTGACAGCCAGGTGGTGCGCGGCCAGTGCTGCGATCATCGGCAGGTGCGTGACGCACACGATCTGTCGGACCGCTCCGAGCTTCCGAAGCCGCTCGCCGACCGCCTGGGCGACCGCCCCTCC
>VBOS01000194.1 GCA_005893185.1 Candidatus Eiseniibacteriota bacterium | reverse complement strand
GGGAGGCCCTGGAAGCTGGAAAGAAGATCATCGTCAGCACGCTCCAGAAGTTCCCGGTGATCGCGGGCCAGGTCGGAGAACTCCCGGGCAAACGGTTCGCGGTGATCGTCGACGAGGCGCACTCGTCGCAGTCCGGGGAGAGCGCGCGGGGACTGAAGACGGTGCTCGCGACCGATGACCTCGCGGCGGCGGAGAAGGCGGAGCAGGACGGGGAGGAGGACATCGAGGATCGCATCGCCGCCGCGATGCGCGGGCGCGGGCGGCTGCCCAACCTCTCGACCTTCGCATTCACCGCGACGCCCAAGGCGAAGACGCTGGAGCTCTTCGGCGCCCGCCAGCCAGACGGGAAGTTCGAACCGTTCAGCCTCTACTCGATGAGGCAGGCGATCGAGGAAGGCTTCATCCTCGATGTGCTCGAGAACTACACCACCTACCAGGTCTACTGGAGCCTGCTCAAGAAGTCCGAGTCGGATCCGCACTTCGATCGCAGCAAGGCGTCCTACCTGCTGCGTTCGTTCGTGGACCTCCACGAGCACGCGATCCAGAAGAAGGTCGAGATCATGCTCGGCCACTTCCACGAGCGCGTGACGCGTCAGATCGACGGTCGTGCCAAGGCGATGATCGTCACGCGTTCGCGGCTTCATTGCGTGCGCTACAAGCTCGCCGTGGACCGCTACCTGAAAGAGCAGGGATGGCCCTGGAGAGCACTGATCGCCTTCTCGGGAGATGTCGACGACGGTGGCGCGAAACACACCGAAGCCAGCATGAACGGCTTCCCCGAGGCCCAGACCGCCGAGACCTTCAAGCGGCCGGAGTACCGGCTGCTGATCGTGGCGGAGAAGTTCCAGACCGGTTTCGACCAGCCGCTGCTTCACACCATGTACGTGGACAAGAAGCTGAGCGGCGTGAACGCGGTCCAGACGCTGTCGCGGCTCAACCGCACCCACCCCGGAAAGAGCGACACCCTGGTGCTGGACTTCGCGAACGATGCAGACGAGATCCAGAAGGCGTTTCAGCCCTACTTCGAAAAGACGATCCTCTTGGCGCCCACGGAACCCAACCTGCTCTACGACCTGCAACGCGAGCTGGGGGAGTTCCACCTGTACTCGGATGCCGATGTCGAGGCATTCGCGAAACTCTACTTCGCGCCGAAGACCTCGCACGACCGCTACTACGCCGCGCTGCGGCCGGTCGTGGATCGCTTCGCGGGTCTTGGCGCCGAAGAGGCGGCGGCCTTCCGCAGCAAGCTGGGGGACTACGTGCGGCTCTATGCCTTTCTCTCCCAGGTGCTCACGTTTGTCGACGCGAGTCTTGAGAAGCTCTATGTATTCGCCCGCCTGCTGCGGCGCTACTTGCCCGCGGGACGCGACGAGCTGCCGCGCGAGATCCAGCAGCACATCGACATGGAGTCCTACCGCGTGCGGCAGACGCGGAGCGGGAAGATCGCGCTCGAACGGGGGCAATCGGAGCTCGAGCCCATCGGGGCGAATCCGGCCCAGGCGGTGACGCAGCCGCTCTCGAAGATCATTCGGGACCTCAACGAGCGCTTCGGGACTGACTTCGGCCAGGACGACCGCGTTGTGATCGAGCAGCTCGAGCAGAAGCTCGCCGGGAACGAGGCGCTGGCCGCCAGCATCCGCGCGAACGTCCCTGAGAACGCACGGCTCACCTTCGACCATGTCGTGACCGACGAGCTGCAGGAGATGGTCGAGACCAACTTCGGGTTCTACAAGCGTGTCACCGACGACCAGGCATTCGCGAAGTTCTTTCTCGACTGGTTGTTCGAAAGGCTCAGAACGGCCGTATCCCCGCCCGCGCCGCCTCGGACGCCCCCGGCGCACGACAAGGGCCCCGGGGTCGAGGCGCCCTGACCCATGCCCCGTCTCTTCGTGCTGGACGCGATGGGCCTCGCGTATCGCGCCTACTACGCGTTCATCCGGCGGCCGCTCGTCAACTCGCGCGGCGAGAACACCTCCGCGATCTTCGGGCTCGCGAACACCGCCCTCAAGATCCGGCGCGAGGAGCAGCCCGAGTACTGGGCGCTGGCCTGGGACGGTCCGGGGCCCACGTTTCGCCACGAGCGCTACGCCGACTACAAGGCCACGCGCAAGCCCATGCCGGCCGATCTGCTCGCGCAGATCCCGGCGCTGGAGGACCTGGCGCACGCGCTGGGGCTGCCGGTGCTCGAAGTCCCCGGCGTCGAGGCCGACGACGTGATGGCGACGCTCGCGACAGCCGGCGAGCGCGCGGGATACGAGGTCGCCCTGGTGACGAGCGACAAGGACATGCTGCCGCTCGTCACCGATCGCGTCCGACTGCTGTCGCCTTCCACGCGCGAAGACTACGAGTGGGTGGGCCGCGCCGAGGTGGTCGAGAAATGGGGCGTGCCACCCGAGCAGGTGCGCGACGTCCTGGCGCTCATGGGGGACACGAGCGACAACGTGCCCGGCGTCCCCGGCGTGGGGGAGAAGACCGCGGTCGAGCTGATCCGCGAGTTCGGATCGATCGACGCGCTCTATGCGCGCCTCGCCGATGTGAAGCGCGAGGCTGTGCGCTCGAGGCTCGCCGCTCACCGCGAGCAGGCCTATCTCTCTCGCGAGCTGGTCACGGTGAAGACCGACCTCGACCTCCCGTGGGCGATCGGGGATCTGCGTTGCGGGCCGATCCGCCGCGACGCGCTGCTCGCGTTCGCGGAGCATCACGAGATCGCGCGGCTGAAGCGCGTGGCGGAGGAGGTGGGGGTGGCGGACGACGAAGCCGGCGTTGCTCCGCCGGGACGCAGCCCGGAGCGCCGCGGGACCGCGGCCGAGACGCCCGCCCCGGGCGTGAGGCTCGCGGCGCCCGTGCCGGCCGCGCGACCGCCCGCACCGCCTCCGCTCAGCGCCCCGTCCGCCGCGCCGGCGCTTGCAACGCCACCTCCGCTGCCCGCCACCGCGCCGCCCGCATTCGCATCTTCCCCGCCTGCTGCTTCCGCGCCCGGCCTGGTGGTCCAGGAGACGCTCGACCTGTGGTCGAGCCAAGCTGCGACCGAGGAAGCGCGGAAGGAGCAGGAAGCGCTCGAGGAACGGCTCCATCAGGTGCTCGCGCGCTCGCTTCACGGCCTCGCGATCCTGCCTGTGGCCGACGGGCCCGAGGCGCGGCGCTCGGGTCCGGTGGGGTTGGCGCTCGCGGCGCGGGACGGCACCGCCTGCTACCTGCCCCTGCGCCACGAGGCCGGCCCCAACCTCGTAGCTTCGAGAGCGCGGGAGTGGGTGGCGCACGCGCTCGCCGATCCCGCGACTCCCAAGGTGGGTGTGGATCTCAAGGCCGGCCTCCACGCGCTCGCCCGCCTGGGCTGGCCGCTCTCGGGGCTCGAGTTCGACCTCCACATCGGCTCGTTCTTGTGCGATCCGATGCGCGACCACTCGCTGGACGGGCTGGCCCGCGATTTCCTAGGGGTGACGCTGCCCCCGCTCTCGCCGGCCGCCGCGCGCGGGAAGGCGCGCGTCCCGCTCGCGGCCCTGCCGGTGCGAGATGTGGCGGAGGCGGCGTGCCAGCGGGCGGCCGCGCTGTTCCCGCTCGCCGAATTCCTGCGCGCGCAGATCGAGTCGCGGGAGCAAGGGTCGCTCTACCGCGGCATCGAGCACCCGCTGATCGATGTGCTCTTCGAGATGGAGCGGGCGAGCGCCTGCGGCGCGAGCTGCTCGAGCTGGCGGGAGAGGAGATCAACCTCGAGAGCGGCCCCCAGGTCGCGAAGCTCCTGTTCGAGAAGCTGGGCCTCGAGCCGGGCGGGAGGACGCCCAAGGGTGCGCTCTCGACACGCTCCGACGTGCTCGAGGAGCTGGGCCGTGCGCATCCGTTTCCGGCGAAGCTGCTCGAGTACCGCGCGCTCACCAAGCTCAAGTCCACGTACCTCGACGCTCTGCCCGCCGCCGCCGACCCCGCGGACGGCCGCGTCCGCACGACGTACGAGCAGGCGGGCGCAGCCACCGGGCGACTGGCCTCGAGCGACCCCAACCTCCAGAACATCCCGATCCGCTCGCCGCAGGGCCGCGACATCCGCCGCGCCTTCGTCGCCCCGCCCGGCCGGGTGCTGGTGGGCGCCGACTACTCGCAGATCGAGCTGCGCGTCATGGCGCACCTCGCGGGCGATCCCCAGCTCATCCAGGCGTTCATGAGCGGCGAGGACGTGCACGAGAGCACGGCGCGGCGCATCTTCAACGTGAGCGGACCCCTCGATCCCGCGCTGCGCGCGCGGGCGAAGATCGTGAACTTCGGGATCATGTACGGGATGGGGGCCCGCAGCCTGTCGGCGCAGATGGGCATCGGGCTTCCGGAGGCGCAGGATTTCATCGCCCACTACTTCCGCGTGGCAGCAGGGATTCGTGGCCACGCTGCTGCACCGGCGGCGCTGGGTACCGGAGATCCACTCGAAGAACGGCCAGGAGCGGGCGTTCGCGGAGCGCATTGCGGTGAACACGCCGATCCAGGGCTCGGCGGCGGACCTGATGAAGCTGGCGATGATCCGCGTCCGCGCATCCTTGAAGCACGGGCATCCCTCCGCTAGATTGCTGCTCCAGGTCCACGACGAGCTGCTGCTGGAGTGTCCTGCGGAGGAGGCGAGTGGTTTGTCGGAGCGCGTGCGCACCGAGATGGAGGGCTGCTTCGAATTGAGCGTCCCGCTCCGTGTCACCGTCGGCCGCGGCCCGACGTGGTTCGATGTCCATTGAACGCAGGCCGGCGGCCGGCGACGGGCTCTTCATCCTCGGGCTGATCGGGCGCGCGGGCAGCGGCAAGACCACGGTGGCGCGCGCGCTCGAGCACGACGGTGCGCGCGTGATCGAGGCCGACCGCGTGGGGCACGAGGTCGCGGACCGCGATCCCGCCGTGCGCGAAGGGCTGATCGCGGAGTACGGCGCAGGGGTCTACCGCGCGGACGGCACGCTCGACCGCGGCCGGGTCGCGGCCCGCGTCTTCCGCGATCCGGAAGCGCGCGCGCGGCTCGACCGCCTCGTCCATCCGCGGATCGTTGCTCGCATCCGCGAGGAGATCGGGCAGCTGCGGCGCGAGGGCTTCCGGGGTGTCGTGGTGGTGGACGCAGCTTTGATGCCGCGCTGGGGCTTCGAGCGCGAGTGCGACGCGGTGATCGCGGTCGTTGCGCCCGAGTCGGAGCAGGTGGCGCGCCTCGTGCGCGGCCGGGGCTGGAGCGAGGCCGAAGCCCGCGCGCGACTGGCGGCTCAGGATTCGAACGAGGCCTCGAGCGCGGCCGCCGACGTCACGCTCGACAACGACGGAACGCCGGAAGCGCTCGCGCGCGCGGCGCGCGAGGCGGTGAGCCGGCTGCGCGCGGGAAGAGGAGCACCATGCTGACCACCGCCGATCTGAAGAAGCGGCTCGACCAGGCCCGCGAAACCCTCGAGGGGTTGCGGAGGTATCTTTGACGTCGAAGCGCGCGCGCGCGAGGTGAGCGAGCTCGAGCAGCGCATGGCGCAGCCCGGGTTCTGGGACCGGCCCGATGAGGCGCAGAAGACCGTTGTGCTCCTCAAGCGCGCCAAGCGCACGCTCGAGGAGTGGGGCGCGCGCGATCAGGCGCTGCGGCACCTGGAGGAGCTGCTCGAGCTGGCGGAAGGCGAGGGCGACGACCAGCTGCTCGGCGATCTGTCGAAGGACCTGGAAGGGGTGGAGGCGCAGGTCTCCGAGCTCGAGCTCAGGAGCCTGCTGTCGGGCGAGCACGACCGGCTCG
>VBOS01000020.1 GCA_005893185.1 Candidatus Eiseniibacteriota bacterium | reverse complement strand
CCCGACCGCTCCTCCTTCGAGGCCGCAGAGTCTTCGGCCGTGAGCTGCCAGTCCTCGGGATCGAGGCTCTCGCCCACGGTCACGTAGCCGAGCTGCGCGGCGCGCAGGATCGGCGTGACCTCCTCTGCGCTCGCCGGCTCGGCGTCGGCGTTGTAGGGCGGGCGGAACAGCACCGTCGAGCGCCCGATCTCGGCCTCGATCACGCGCTGCGTCGCGTTCAGCTCGAGCTCCGCGCGCCGCGGCGAGACCGCCGCCAGGTTGGGGTGGGTGAAGGTGTGGTTGCCGATCTCGTGCCCCTCTTCCCAGATGCGGTGCACGAGATCGGGATGGCGTTCGGCGTTCCGTCCCACGACGAAGAAGGTGGCCTCCACGCTGTCCCGCGCCAGCTCGTCGAGGATCTCTCCCGTCCACGGCCACGCAGGACCGTCGTCGAACGTGAGCGCAATGGCCTTCTCTTGGTAACCCTCTCGGCTCAGGATGAAGGGCGAGGCGTAGCGGTGAATGCTCTCGTCGGTGAAGAGCCCGGTCGCGGGATCCTGCTCGAGCGTGCGCCTGCCATCGGTCGGGTACGAGAGAACGCCCAGCAGCTCGCCGTCGCCCGAGAAGTCGACGTCGAACGGATAGTGGGTCGCTGCGAGACGCGCCGAATCCGGCCTCGCGTCGGGATGGGCGCGATCGACGAAGCTCCACAGCACCGGGTCCTCGCTGCCCAGCGCCCAGAGGGCTGTGCTCCGGACGCCGCGCGCGAGCGCCAGAGTCCGCTCGTTGGCGGCGGAGATGGCATCGAGCACCCACACCTCGTGCGGATGGTTGTCGTCGTCGTGGTACTCGAACGTGGCATTGAGCGCATTGGGGTCGAAGTCCACGACGTCCTCGGGCCGCTCGTCCGGTCGCTCGTCGGCGGCGGTCGACATCGCCTGCTGGCATGTGAGCGGCTCCGCCGGGGGGCGGCCGCCCGTCCAGTCGTAGCCGTAGGCGCCGATGCCGCAGACCAGCCGCGCGGGCGGGATCGCCTGGAGCGCCCGGTCGAGCGCAGCCTCGTACCAGCGCGCGCCGCACAGCGGCCCGGGCGGGTCGTAGCGCCCGTGCTGGTCGTAGCCCATCAGCACCACGAAATCGCACTCGCGCGCCACCGCTCCGGGCGGCGGCGTGCGGCCCTCCGCCTCGAGATCGAAGGAGAGCGTCAGGCTGTCGGCCGCGAAGGACTGGCGCAGGCGGGAGAGAAACGCGGGCACCCGCTCGGGATCGCCGGGTGCCAGGTTCTCGAGGTCCACGTTGAGGCCGCGGAAGCCGTGGCCCGCGACCCAGTCGTGCGCTGCGCGGGCGAGGCGCTCCTGCCGCGCGGGATCGGAGAGCAGGAGGTGTGCCCGCGTCGAGTCGAAAACGCCCTCGTGCGCGTTCGAGAGCACCGGATGGATCGCGATGTGGTGCTCGCGGCAGATCTGCAAGACCTCCATGTTGCGCGGCGTGAGGGCGGGGTCCCAGTCCTGGGTGTCGAGTCCCTGGCCTTCGGGATCGAGCCGCAGCCACACCGGGAAGAGATGGGTGAGATGGTCGGCGTTGGCGCGCAGCGAGTGGATTCCCGACTCCTGCCAGCCCGCGTAGAACGCGGCGGTGATGACAGGCGATTGCCCAGCCGGGGGGGCGGGGGCCACGGGCCTCCGCCTGGATAGCCGCCCGTGCTCGTCCTTCGCGATCTGCTTCATCAGGTCGCGCCGCTCGCGCTCCGCGAGCAGACGAGCGCGCGCCGGGCGCCGCGGCAGTGCGGGGCGCACAGCCCGCCGGACCTCGGCGCCGAGCCCGGGGAAATGGGGCAGCGCGGGAACCGCGACCAGGCTCAACGTGAAAAACACGCTGACCAGCAGCAGCACGGCTCCGGAGGCCACTGCGAGAACCTGCAGCCTGCGCTCGCGCCGCCCGGTCGGATCGACGAAGACCGGCTTCGGCCGCGCGCCACCGCGCGACCGACCGCCGCGATCAGGGATGGACACTCAACCTTCCGAAGCCGCCCAGGTCATTCACGCCTCCCGAGTTCCCCGCGGAGGCGCCCATCGTAATCCCGATGTGGGAGAGGAGATCGAACGAGACGCCCGCGTTCACCGTGCCGAGCCACGGCCGGCCGGCGTCGCCATTCCAGACGCTGACGGCCTCGCATCGAGCCGAGAGGCGCCCGTCGATCTCCCGCGTCAGCTCGAGCGACGAGATTCCCTCGACATGTCGGCCCGAATCGAGCGCGTCGGGGATCACATCGCCTTCGACCATGGCCGCGAGGCGCGACTGCCTTCCGAGCGGGAACGAGATCGGGACGAAGAGCCCGGCCTCGACGACGCGCGGGCCCGGACCGTTCGCCGCGCCCGGGATCCGCACGTGGAAGCCCGCGCAGGCGGAGGGCCCGGAGATCCCGCCCGCGCGCAGCCGCCGCCGCAGTGTTACGGTCGTCGTGCCCGTGCCACTCTCCACGACGTTCTGCGCGGACGCCCCCTGCCCGACGACCGTCTGGTTCCACGACTCGGCCCGCGCGCTCAGCTCGAAGCCGTCCCCGAATCCGCGTCGCACCTCACCCTGCAGCCACTCGAGCGTGCTGGCGCGCAGCGCGCCGATCCGATCCACCGATCCACCCACCAAATCCAGCTCCCAGTCCAGAATGCCGCCCCCCAGGATCTCCGCGCTCTCGGTCGTCTCCGCCCGATACGTGCTCGGCTCGACCGGCGTGCCGTCCGGGAGTGTCGGCAGCGCGGGGCCGTGCCGCCCGCCGCGCTTGCCGCTGCTCGCGGCGCACGCGCACGGAGAAAGCAGGGCGATGACGAGCATCGCGAACACAGGAAAAGTCCGGATCGCATTCACGCGCCGCGGCACGGGCGCTCTTGCAGGAGGCATCACACAGCCGCTTTCTGGGCGCACGCAGGATCGTGGTTCGGGGTTGGTGGGGAGACCGTCGATGGTATCGGCCTTCCCGCACCGTGCCTTGATGAACGCGCGGGGCCGGGCTTCGCGTCAGCATCTTGTAGTTTCGCTACGATGAACCCGAGCAGTGGAGCGGCGTTGCCGGCCGTTGTTGTTCCGCGCTCGAATGTTCACCTGATGTCAAGGTAACTCTTTTGTGTGGAAGAGGAGGCTGCAATCGGCAAGAATCCGGAGCGGGTCCACGGCCGCGCGACGGGCCGCAGTGATCTGAGCCACGGAGGTGTCGTCGATGAGAGTCCGTCTCGCGATGCTCGTCCTCGCAGCGTGTGTCCTGATCGGTGGAGCCGCTGCACTCGCGCCGGAGAGGGCCGCGTGGGCCGCAGGCAGTCCGAACGGCGTCGCCGGCAGCATGCCCGCCTACTACGATCACGTGCTGTTCACCATCAACTTCAAGCAGCTCAGCGCCGCCGAGGCCACGTTGCTCGCGAAGAACTCCCAACAGAACGTCATCTACCAATCGGACCCCGGGCTGCCCGGTGGGCAGCCTTTCGTCTCGGTGATCGATGCCGTGCCGGCCGACGGAATGAATCCACTCTGGGCGGAGGTGCAGATCGCATTCACTGCCGGCCACACGCCACGTCAGCTCTTCTCCGACGACGAGATCGCCGCCGCCGCAGCGAGCGGTGAGATCACGCTGACGGCCACGAACGAGATGTACCGCTGCTCGGTGATCGGCAAGCCCGGCGCACCCACTTCGAGCAGAATCGTTGGTAACGGCTCGAGCCCCACCCCGGCGCGCTCTACGCACGGCGCCACCTGGGGCGCGATCAAGAAGGCGTACCGTTGATCACCAGCCTGCGTTCCTGAGTCGCTGGCGAGCATCGAGAACGGGACGGCCACCCGGTCGCCCCGTTCTCGTTGTGAGGGGCTTGGGGTTCGCCTAGTTTGGACACGTGACGGAACCAGCGCAGCGCCTCACTCCCATGGTCCAGATCGGGCCCCTGAAGCTCACGGGGCCCGCTGCGCTCGTCGCCGCGCTCGCCATCCTCGGGCTCATCCCATGGCTGATCGTGCTCTCACGGCCTCGCCCCAGCATGCTGCTGGCGGGCGCCATCTGGGTCGGTTTCACGATCTACTGGAGCGCGACCGCGGTGAAGGCCCCGCCCTCGCAGCGCGCCGAATCCGCGGCGTCGCGGCAGCGGCACCAGATGCTCCTCAACGTGGCGCTGCTCCTGCTGTTCGTTCCGATCCCAGGCCTGCGGCTCCCGCTGCTCAGGGGCGCGATGGTGCCCGCGATCGGGCTCGGCGTGGAGGTGGCGGGCGCGCTCCTCTACCTGTGGGCGAAGCGCGACCTGGGCCGGAACTGGAGCGGCGAGATCTCGGTCAAGCAGGGCCACACGCTGGTGCGCACCGGTCCCTACGCCAAGGTGCGACACCCCATGTA
>VBOS01000191.1 GCA_005893185.1 Candidatus Eiseniibacteriota bacterium | reverse complement strand
AGAGGAATGCGTGGAAGAGCCCGATCGCGTTGCTGCCCCCTCCCACGCACGCCACGAGCACGTCGGGCAGGCCGCCCGCGCGCTCGGCGAACTGCGCGCGCGCCTCGAGCCCGATCACGCGGTGGAAGTCGCGCACCATCATGGGGTAGGGGTGCGGCCCCAGCACCGAGCCCAGCACGTAGTGCGTGTCGCGAACGTTCGTGACCCAGTCGCGCAGCGCCTCGTTGATCGCGTCCTTGAGCGTACGGCTGCCGGCGTCGACCTCGCGCACATCTGCGCCCAGGAGCTTCATGCGCTCGACGTTCAGGTGCTGGCGGCGTGCGTCCTCGACCCCCATGTACACCGTGCACGCGAGGCCGAAGCGGGCGGCCGCGGCGGCTGTTGCCACACCGTGCTGGCCGGCGCCGGTCTCGGCGATCACGCGCGGCTTCCCCATGCGGCGCGTGAGCAGGCACTGGCCGACGGTGTTGTTGATCTTGTGGGCGCCGGTGTGGAGCAGGTCCTCGCGTTTCAGGAATACCCGGCAGCCCGCGGCCTCGGAGAAGCGCTCGGCCTCGAAGAGCGCCGATGGGCGGCCCGCGAAGTCGCGCAGCGTGGCGTCCAGCTCGGCCTGAAACGCCGGCTCGCTCCGGGCGCGCGCGTACTCGGCCGCGAGCTGATCGCAGGCATAGATCAGCGTCTCGGGGACGAAGCGCCCGCCGTAGGGGCCGAAGTGGCCGGTGTCGTCGGGGACGGCGGCGATCGGGCTCATGCCGCCCGGCCTCCTGGGGTCATCGCGCTCATGGTCGGTCGGCGTGCCGCTCGTCCCACGCCCGCACGGCGGCCACGAAGCGCCGCACCTTCTCCGCGTCCTTGATCCCGGGCGCCGTCTCGAGCCGCGAGCATGCGTCCACGCCGAAGGGCTGCACGCGCTCGATCGCATCGGCCACGCACTCGGCGTCGAGCCCGCCCGAGAGCAGCACCGGCCGCGTCGCAGCCACCACGCGCGCGGTCTCCCACGGAAAGCGCTCGCCGGTTCCGCCCGCGAGCCGCGGGTGGGCGGTGTCGAGCAGCACGAGGTGGTCGAGCGCAGGCAACGGCGCGCCGAGTGAGCCGTCCGTCGCGACCGGCACCGCGAACGTGACCGGCAGCGGGAAGTCGGCGGGCCACGTCGCCGGGTCCACGCGGTGCACCTGCACCCGGTCGGCGCCGGCCAGCGCCGCCGTTCGCAACGCCTGATCCGGCGTCGGCGCCACCATGACAGCCACAGCTACCGCGGCCTCGAGCGGCTCGCTCATCGCCCTCGCGCGATCGGGCGTGACGTTGCGTGGGCTGCCGTCCCAGAGGATGAAGCCGAGCCAGTCGGCGCCGGCCGCGACCGCGGCGCGGGCGTCCGCGGGCCGCGTGATCCCGCACACCTTGACGATGGTGCGCCGCGCAGGCTCCATCGCCCGCTCACCCCCGGGCGGCGGCCTGGAGGCGGGTGAGAGTGGCGGCCGGATCCTCGCTGGCCATGAAGACCTCTCCCATCAGCACGGCGTCGCAGCGTGTGGCGCGCAGGCGCGCGAGATCTTCCGGCGTCGCGATCCCGCTCTCGGCCACGGCCGTGACGAGCGGTGGCACCTTGGGAATGAGCGCCAGGGAGGTCTCGGGGTCCACCTCGAGCGTCCGCAGGTCGCGATTGTTGATCCCGACCAGCGTGGCGCCGGCGCGCAGCGCAACGCGCAGCTCGTCTTCGTCATGAACCTCGACCAGGCAGTCGAGCCCAAGCAGCCGCGCCTCGGTGATGAGGCGCTGGAGCTGGACTTGGGAGAGCAGCGCCGCGATCAGCAGCGCGGCGTCGGCGCCGCGCACAGCCGCGTCCAGGAGCTGGTAGGAGTCGGTCACGAAGTCCTTGAGCAGGATCGGAAGCTTGACCGCGGGGCGCACGGCGTCGACCCACGCGAGATCGCCGTGGAAATGCGCGGGCTCGGTGACGATCGAGAGCGCGGCCGCCCCGCCGGCCTCGTAAGCCTTCGCGATCGCCACCGGGTCGAGGCTCTCCCGCAGCATGCCACGTGATGGGGATGCGCGCTTGATCTCGCACATGAGCCGGAGCGGGGCCTCACGCCCGCCGCGCCGCAGCGCGCGCTCGAGCCGCCCTGCGGGCCGGGTCGCCGGCAGCCGCGGGCGCAGGACGTGGGCCGGGACCCGCGTCATCATCTGCTCGATCGTGCGCCGACGATCGGACGCGATGCGCGCCAGCATGTCCACGCCTGGTGCCGCCATGTGGCTCCTCATTCGGGTCGTGCCGGATGGCCCGTGCGTCCGACCGTGCGCCCCCGCGCTTCTCCGCTCCCGCCCTCAGCCGCGAAACGCGGCCAGCTC
>VBOS01000192.1 GCA_005893185.1 Candidatus Eiseniibacteriota bacterium | reverse complement strand
CTTCCTGCGCGACGCCCGCGCCGTCGGGGCGCTCCTGTGCCTCGCGGGGCTGGCCCTTCTCCTGTGGCCCGCGCTCCTGGCAGCTGCCCTCGGGGTCGAGCTGCTGGCGGAGGCGTTCTGGTGGTGGGCGCGCGCTGCGAGCGACCCGGCCGAGCAGGTCAAGCGCTGGTCGTGGCTTCGCCGGCCGGCGGGAGCGCTGTGGCTGGCTGTGGCGATCGAGCGCGTGATCCCCACGCTGTCGTTCGTGCCGACACTCTTCACGTGGGACATGCCGGCGGTGCTCAAATGGGCGCAGTCGCTGGCCGTGGTGTGGGCGGGGCTCGAGCTGCTCGCCGCGTTGCCGCTCGCGCGCGCCTACTCCGACGTGCCGGGGCCGCTGATTGCGATGCGGTCGTGGCTGCCCGCGCTCCTGCCGAGCACCGGCTTCGTCCTGCTGTGGCGGCTCTCACCGCTGTGGGTTGCTGTGCCCGACGTGCGCGGCGCCGCCGTCGTCCTGCTGCTGCTCACCGCCTGGCTCGCCACGCTGCGCGCGCTCGGCCGGCGCCTGGTCGCGGCCAGCCTGCGCTGGTTGCTGGTCTCGGACGGCGCTCTGGCCGCCGTGCTGGTGGCCTCGCGCGCTGTGCGCGAGGACGTGATCTTTCTGCTGTGGGCGGGCGCGTTCGGCGGGCGGGCGTTCCTGCTCGCGGGCGAGATGCGCAGCGCCGCTGCGCGGCGCGGCCCGCAGCTGGCGTGGCTGTGGCGCCTCGCGATCTGGACGGCCTCGGGCTCCCTCGCCTGGCCGCTGCTCACGGCCCTCGGCACGCCGCCCTACACGCGCAATCGGCTGCTCGAGTACCTGTTCGTCGCGGTCCCGGTCGCGCTCGGGTCGCTTGTGACCGTCGCGCGGCTCCTGCCCGCGCCCGAGCGGCGGGCGGTGGGACGGCGCCACTTCGCATTCTCGCTGGCCCACGTGGCTGCGACGTTGACGTTTGCGATCGGCCCCACCGCGCTCACGATCGCGTGGAGCTCGGGATTCACGCCCGCGCGGCTGCCGGCGCTGCTCGCAGCAGCCCCCGCGCTGCTCGGGGCGGGGATCGGATTCATGCGGCGGTGGACCTGCTCGGCCGAATCGGCCAGGGGGCGATCTCGCCGCTGCGCGATCTCCACACCGGCGACGCGCAGGAGTACCTCCTCTTCCTGGTGGGCGTGGCCGTGCTGGCGCTGCTCCTGCCGCTGCTCCAGTGAACGCCGCGAACCTGATCTCCGCCCTCTTCGGCCTCGGGGCCCCCCCGCTCGGGGCGGCGGTCGCGCTGTTCGGCGCGGGTTTCCTGTTGCTGCACGACCGCGCGCGGAACGGAACGCTGTACGCGCTCTCCCCGCTCGTGGTGCTCACTCCGCTCGCTGCGCTCGTTGCCTACGGGGGTCGCGACCATCCGGGCTGGGCCGCGATCGCGGCGGTGCTCGTCGCTGCGCTGCTCGCTCGCGAGCGGGAGGACGCGTTTGCGAGCGAGTGCGCGCTCAAGCTCGTGTGGGTGCTGGGGGGATCGCTCGCGCTGTCGTGGGCCGGGCTCGGGCTGCTCACGCTCGCCACCGGCACGAGCCGCGTGAGCGAGCAATGGGCCGTGCTCCAGCTCGGGCTCGATCCGCCGCAGCTCTGGAGCGCAGCGCTCTCGCTTTCGCTGGTCGCGGGGATCGTGTTGCTGGGTGCCGCGCCCTTCCATTTCTGGGCCGCCGACCTTTTTCAGGGCGCGAAGGCCTGGCTCGCGCCGCTGGCTGTCGCTGCACTCCAGGTCGGCGGCTCGGGCTGGATCATGGGCCGGCTCGCCGGAATCGCCGCCTGCCCCGAGGCCGCGCGGCTCACCTCCTACCTGCTCGGCGTCGCGGGCGCCACCGCGTTCGCGGTCGGCGCGGTGGCGGTGGCGTGGCAGAAGCGCCCCGAGCGGCGCGTCGGCACGCTCGCGAGCCTGCAGGGCGCGATCCTGCTCGCGGCGCTCGCCGCCGAGCGCGCCGGGCACTACCACCGCATCTCGGTCGACGACCTGATCGGCCTGTGGGCGCCGCATCTGCTGCTGGCGCTGACCGGAGCCGGCACATTCGCGCGCTTCCTGCCGGTGTCGGGAACCGGCGCCGAGCCCGCGGCGGTGATGTTTCGCCGCCATCCGCTGAGCGCGGCCTTCGGCCTGTTCGCGCTCGCATCGCTCGCCGGCGTGCCCGGAACGCCCGGCGCGCGGCTGTGGCTCGATGTGGCGCGCGCGCTCGCCGGCTCGGAGCGCATGGGCCTGATGCTGGCGATGGCGGGCGCGTGGCTCGCGAGCTTCGCGGTGGCGGTGCGTCAGGCGCGCGAGGCGATCGGCGTGCCGTCGCGCGGGCCCGCGCCCGGCCAGCCGGTGCCGTGGTCCGCGCGCGCCGCGCTGTGGGCAGCGGGCGCGGGGCTCTTGGCGCTCGGCTGGGCGTGGAGGTAGCGGGAGGAATGGCGTGGCCTGACGTTCGTCATCGGGCGGCCGGCGCTCTTTCCTGCAAAACCGCCTTCGCCGCCATCTTCGTGCTCGCATTGCCGCTCATCGCCCCGGGGTGCGCCCCTTCGCGCCCGGCGGACGCAGCATGGGACCCGGATTCGATCCCCGACGCGTTCGCGCGTTCCACCGCCGCCCTGATGTGGCCGGGGCTTCCGCTCGCGTTCCTGGTGGACGAGCACGGCGCGCTCGCGAACGGCTTGTGGCGGGTCGCGTTCGAGCCGGCGGCCGACGGGGCGCGGGCCGGCGACCCTGCGCGTGTCGCATGCCAGGACCGGTGGCTGCCCGTCGTGCGCTGGAACCGGGCGGCGGGGGACGTGCGCTGGCGTTTCGAGGCCGTTGCGTTCCCGGCGCGAGACGAGCGTGACTCGGTGCTCGCGGTCTCGATCCGCGTGGAGGCGGTGAACGGCGGGACGCGGCGTCACGCGCTCGTGCTGCGCGCCGCCTTCGACTCGCTCGAAGCCGCTGCGCCGTTCGTGGCGCCCGAGGGCGAGATCCAGCTTCCATCTTCGTGGCGCTGGGCCCGAGCTGCGGGCCGCGACTCGGCGTGCGGCTGGTCGGCACACGCGCTCCCGGGCCGCGAGGCTGCCGGAGAATTCGCGCTCGAGCCGGGGGCCCATGAGGTGGAGCGGTTCGTTGTGACATCCCATGCGCTGAGCGCCGCCGATCTTGCGCGCTGCGCCCGAGAGTCGCACGCGGCGTGCGTACGCCGCGTGACGGAGTACTGGCGGCGCGAGGTCGGGCGCGGCACGCAGTTCGCTCTCGGCGATCTCGAGACCGAGCGCGCGCTGGCGGCCGCCCGGGTGGTGTTGCTGGCATGCCGCACCGAGTGGGCCGGAACGTGGTATCCGATCGGCGGGCCGTTTCAGTATCGCGACGTGTGGCTGCGCGACGGCGCGCGCCTGATCCAGGCGCTCGCGATCACCGGCTACACCTCCGAGGCGCGGCGGCTGGCCGACGGACTCGCAACGCTGCAGTGGCCCCAGGGCGCGTTTCTCACGCAGCGGGGACAGCTCGACGGCACGGGGCAGGCCTTGTGGGCGTTCGAGCAGGCGTCGTTGCGGCCCCGGCCTGATTCCACCGTGGGCCGCCTCGCGCGACAAGCCCTCGAAGCGTGGCACTGGATCGAGATCCAGCGCGGGCTCTCCCACCGCGGCGGCGGCCGCTTCGCCGGATTCCTGCCGGTCACCGATCCGCGCGATGCCGAGCTGGTGAGCGCTCAGCTGGTCGGCAACGACGCATGGGGAATCGCAGCCGGCGAGGCGGCGGCGCGGCTCGCCGGAGCGGCCGGGCTGCGCGCGGACAGCGCACGCGTCGACTCGTCCCGCCGCGCGTATCGCGCGGAATTCGTGGCGGCACTCGGACGGAGTGATTCGCCCGACGTGCCACCGAGCTGGCAGGGTGGCGGCCGCGACTGGGGCAACCTGGCGGTGGCCTGGCCCACGCGAGCTCTGCCGGCGTCCGATCCGCGCTGCGAGCGGTTGGCGCGCCGCATGTGGGCCGAAGCGGGCGGCGCGGGGCTGACGTGCTACGGCGACCCCGACTCCCTCCAGGGCTACGTCGGCGTGGACCTCGCCGTATGGGCGCTCCTCGCCGACCGGCCGGCGCAGGCCGACAGCGTGCTCGGAGCGCTGCTCGGATGGCGCACAGGCTCGGGCACGAGCGCGGAGCTGTTTTCGCGCTCGACCCGGGACTTCGGCGCCGACCTGCCGCCCCATCCCACCTCCGCCGCCGCGCTCACGGCGCTCGTACGCAATGCTTTGATCTACGACGATGGCGACACGCTGCAGCTCACGCTCGGCGCGCGACAGCTTTGGTGGCGCGGCACGCGCGTGACCCGAGCCCCCACGCGCTGGGGCACGATCGACCTCGAGTTTCGAGCGGACGCGCGCCGCGCGAGCTGGACCTGGACTCCGGTGCCGGTGTGGACCGCGCTGCGCGTGCCCCCCGGCACGCGGCTCGCCGGTCGGATGGCCGGCGCAGGCGCAGCCGCTGCGCACGTTGCGCTCAGGCCTCCGGGCTCGGGCTCGTTCGAAGCCGAGATCGAAGGCGAGCCCTGACGCATGGGTCCACGGCGGAAGGACGAGAGATCTCGCGCGCAGAAGACGCGACGGGAGCCCGGCGGGCGCGCGCAATCGGGAGCGGGACCCGCCGCCGGAACACGCCGCGGGAAGCGCTGGCGCGGGCCGCTGGCGCTCGCGCTCGCGCTCGTCATCGTGGCCGGGGCGGGCGCGCTCTGGCTCGCCGATTCGTGCGCGCCCCGCGCGCACAGCGGGTGGGCGGCGCGAGCGGAGTTGTGAACGGGCTCACCGTGCCGGAGGCGTACGCGCGCGCGATCGAGCTCGCCAAGCAGGAGCGCTACCGCCAGTGCCTGCCCTATTACGAAACGGCCGTCGCGTGGGTGAGGAGCGACTTCTGGGAGCTTCATTTCAACTACGGGGCAGCGCTTCTCAACCTCACGCTCCAGTACGGGGAGCGCGGCCCACACCCGGTCGCAGCTACGCGATCGAGCGTGGAGCGCGTGATGCTCGTGCGCGAGGGCATTCGGCAGCTCTCGCGAGCGGCCGAGCTGGCTCCCGCCGGGGCGGCGCGCGCCAGGGTGCTCGGCGAGCGAGCGAACGCGTTCGCGGTGTGGGGCTTCCCCTGGGAGTCGCTGGTCTCGCTGCGCGAGGCCCAGGAGGCCGACCCCGGCCAGCCCGAGATCAAACGACAGGCCGACGCGCTGCTCCAGCTCATCCTGAACCCGCCGCCCACCGTCGAGCCGCGCAGCAGCCACGCGCGTCGCGTGCCTCCCCGCGCCCTTCCCTGACGGCGGTCCGGGTCGGGTCGCCCGGCGTCCACGAATATCCCCAGCACCCACACGCAACCGCTCCCAACCCGCAGTCCCGGAACGAGTTGCGTCTCCAGGCACCGCTGTAAACAGTAACAAACATAAATAAACATTGAAATATAGCTGTAGCCGTGGGACGATCCTCCCCGAAAGGAGGGCCGTCATCATGACCACTGCCCCCGCGTCATCTGTCGCTTCCGCAGCACCCGCCACCGGGCTCGGCGCATTCCTGACGCAGATCCTCAGCGATCGCGACCGATTCTTCAGCGAGGTCGTCGAGGGCGAGGGACTGCACAGCAAGCTCGTCCATGCTCTATGGACTCTGATCGGCCTCTCCGCGCTCTACGGCGCGGCAGCCGGCGCCTACGCAAGCCCGGCCCAGTCGGTTTCGGCGGCGATCAAGCTGCCGCTCCTGTTCCTGGGCACGCTCGCGATCTGCTTCCCCGGCTTCTTCGTGATCCAGGTGCTCGTCGGCTCGCGCCTCAGACTCTCGCAGGTTCTGGCGCTCGTCCTCGGCGCGTTGTCGCTCAGCGCGATCCTGCTCGCGGCCGTCGTGCCCATCACTCTGTTCTTCCTGCTCACCGGAGCGAACTACCATTTCCTCATGCTCCTGCACGTGCTGATCGTGCTCGGCGCGGGGCTGCTGGGAATGGCCGCCCTGCACGACGGCCTCGCGTTCGCATGCGAGAAGCGCGGCGTCTACCCGAAGAATGCGATGACCATCATGAAGGTGTGGGCCGTGCTGTTCGCCTTCGTCGGGATTCAGATGGGGTGGAACCTTCAGCCATTCGTGGGCGATCGCGGCCGGCCCTTCCAGCCGTTTCGCCATAATGAGGGCAACTTCTACACCGCCGTCGTGTACTCCGTGGGGAGGATCATGCACGGGGAAGGAACGGCGCCGACCCTCCCGTCTGTGACTCCCGGCCCCGCGGTCGGAAACCCGCCCGGCCTCCGAACTCCCTCGTTGATCGACAGCGGCGGAGCGCGCTCGCGATGAGTGGTGCGAATCCGCCGCACGACCACGAGATCCTGACGCTCGAGGAGGTGGCGCTCTACCTGCGCCTCAAGCCCCAGACCATCTACAAGTGGGCGCAGGAGAAGCGCATCCCCGCGGTCAAGCTCGGGAAGGAGTGGCGCTTCCGCCGGAGCATCCTGGACCGCTGGCTCGACGAGCAGATGCTGAGCGACGATTCCGGCTTCCGCCACCTGCGCCCAGGCCACGAGCGGGGCTGAGAGCGCCCTTCGCGAGCCCGCGCGGCCGGACGCTCCCGCGGGATCGAAGATCCCCGGCGCAAAGTCCCACGAGGGGAGGGAGGCGGAGCCCGCCGCCTTAGTGCCGCCAGGAACCGCCACAATCGGGAACATTCTCGATTGCGACGTCGGGGAAACGCAGGGCACGGTCACGACTTTCCCCGGCTTCTCGACTCCCGAGCCTGCGGCCGAGTCGCGCCACGGCGGCTCCCTGATAAACCCATAATAAGATCCACAGCCGAGCGGGCCCACCACTGCACTTATCCACAAAGGGGTCGGCGTGTCCTCACGGTGGATGGTCGCCTTGCCGGATTCTCCGGCCGCGAGCCGCCAAGCTGTCGAATTCCCCCCGGCTCGGGCCGCGGCCCGCGTGCTTCCACGTCGCGAGTTCCTGCGGCCGGGGGTGACGGTGTTGGTGCCCGCGTTCAATGAGGCGCAGACCGTGGCTGACACGATCCACAGCCTCCGGCGTCAGACCGTCCCCGCGGCCGAGATCCTCGTCATCGACGACGCCTCTACGGATGGGACGGGCGAAGTGGCCCGCGCTTGCGGAGTCGATGTGATCCGGACACCCCGGAACACAGGATCGAAGGCCGGGGCTCAGAACTTCGCCATGTCCCGGGTCGGGACCGAGTTCACGATGGCCATCGACGCGGACACGGTGCTCGCGGACGATGCGATCGAGCGGATCCTCGGAGGCCTGCGCGATCCCGGTGTAGCGGCAGCTTGCGGATTCGTCGTGCCTCGTCATGTCCGAACGCTGTGGGAGCGTGGTCGGTACATCGAATAT
>VBOS01000189.1 GCA_005893185.1 Candidatus Eiseniibacteriota bacterium | reverse complement strand
GCACGGGCGCTCGCACGCCCGGCACGGCGGCGAGCCCGGCCGCGAGCGTCCGCGCGCGGCGATGGTCGTCGGCGAGCCGCACGACGTGATGGTCGAGCGCGTAGAGGCAGGCGGCGGCGATGATCCCGACCTGCCGCATGCCGCCGCCCCACAGCTTGCGCACGCGCCGCGCCCGCGCGATGGCAGCGGCGGGCCCCACCAGGATCGATCCGATCGGGGCGCCGAGCCCCTTGGAGAAGCACATCATCACCGTGTCGGCCGGGGCGGCCCACTCGGCGATCGGAATGTCGGTCGCAACGCTCGCGTTCCACAGGCGCGCGCCGTCGAGGTGGACGGAGAGACCGCGCGCGCGCGCGGCCGCAGCGGTCGCGCGCTGCCGCTCGAGCGGCACGATCACTCCGCCCGCGCGGTTGTGCGTGTTCTCGATGCACACGAGCGAGAGGCGCGCGACGTGGTCGTCGCTCGCGTCGGAGAGCGCGGCCTCGACCATCTCCGGGGTCAGCGCGCCGCGCTCGCCGTGCACCGGCCGGGCGAGGCAGCCCGAGTTCGCAGCCAGCCCGCCCTGCTCCCACAGGATGATGTGCGACTCGTCCTCCACCAGCACTTCGTCGCCGCGTTCTGTGAGCACGCGGATGGCGAGCTGGTTCCCCATCGTGCCGCTCGGCACGTAGAGCGCGGCTTCCTTGCCGGCGAGATGCGCGACGCGGCGCTCCAGCTCCAGCACGGTCGGGTCGTCGCCGAACACGTCGTCGCCGACCTCGGCGTCTGCGATCGCACGCCGCATGCCGGGCGTGGGCCGCGTCACCGTGTCGCTGCGCAAGTCCACTGCATGCATCACGTTTCGGTCTCCTGAGTTGCACCAAGCGGGACCAAGGGTTTCGCGAGAAGCGAGTCTACATGACCGACGCTTGACAACCTACGGGGCCGGATGCCATCTCATAGGAGAAACCCGGCACGGACGCGCGGCGTAGACACCGGCAGGGCCCGGGCCGCCGCTGCTTGGAGAGGCCGCCGGCCGCGGCTCGAGACCCAGCGTAAGGAGCGCTTCAGCCCATGTTCATGTTCGGATGGGATCCCACGTTCATCCTGCTCGTCCCGGCGATGTTCTTCGCCATGTGGGCGCAGTGGAAGGTGCAGCGCACATACGCCGAGATGTCCCGGGTGCGAGCTGCGAACGGCATGACCGGGGCCGCGATGGCGGCTGACATCATGCGCCGCAACGGCGTGACCGACGTCCAGATCGAAGAAGTCGGCGGCATGCTGAGCGACCACTACGACCCGCGCACGAAGACCGTACACCTCTCCTCCGGGATCGCTCGCGGCGACTCTGTGGCATCGATCGCTGTGGCGGCGCACGAGGTCGGCCACGTGCTGCAGCACGCCCAGGGCTACCCGGCGCTTGCGCTGCGCAGCGGGATCGCGCCGGTCGTGAGCATCTGCAGCACCGCCGCCTTCCCGCTCTTCTTCATCGGCCTGTTCTTCAACATCCCGGGGCTGTCGAAGACCTTGATGGACTTGGGGATCCTGCTCTTCAGCGGCGCCGTGGTCTTCCACCTCATCACGCTGCCCGTCGAGTTCGACGCATCGAAGCGCGCGCTCGTCCAGCTCACGGAGAACGGGTCGATCGCGCCGCAGGAGGTGGCCGGGGCCAAGAAGGTTCTCGACGCAGCTGCCCTCACCTACGTTGCGGCGGCTGCGATGGCGGCGCTCCAGCTCCTGAGGCTCGTGATGATCCGGGACAGCCGCCGCTGACGGCGCGGGCGCTCGAGCCGGCGCCCTGGAAGCAATCGCGGGGCGGGAGATCCTTCGTCTCCCGCCCCGCGATGTTCTTGTCGCGCCGTGCGTTCTCCGAGCGCGTCGTGTCAGCCCTGCGCGACCATGTCCTTCAACTCCTTCGAGACCTTGAAGACGGGGACCTTGCGCGGCGGCACCGGAACCGCTTCTCCGGTGCGGGGATTGCGCGCGATCCGCGACTTCCGGTCCTTTACGCGGAACGTGCCGAACCCGCGAATCTCGATGTGGTGCCCGCTCTGGAGCGCCTTGGCAACGGCGTTGAGAAACGAGTCCACCGTCTCGGCGACGTCCTTCTTCGTAAGGCCCGTCCGCTCGGAAATCTGGTCCACGATATCCGCCTTCGTCATCTCGCCCTCCTGAGCTCGTGCCCGGCGGCCTGCGAGAGCCGACCGCGACGGTGCGAAGCTAACAAGCCCCGAGAAAAGCTGTCAACCAGTCTTTGGACAAGGCGTTGCGGGATTCTGCCGGACCGCCGGGTCGGTTTGAGCTGGTGATGACGTGCGGTTGAAGCGGGGTCGCGCGGCGGCGGCAGGGGCGACCGGCCCCCACCGACGCTCTTCTGGGTTCTCAAACGGACCTGGGACCGTTCGCGGGGCCCGGTCCCAGCGCGCGCCGCCTCGCCTCCTCGATGGGGTCGGCCTGGGCTCGCTCGATCTCCCACGCGAGCCGCCCCGGCCCTCGCCCCGCCTCGGCGGCCCACTCGCGACGGCTCGCAGCACCCAGCACCCGGGGGCCGCGTGTCATCGCCCCGTAGAGCGCTGTGCCGCTGATCCCGGCGCGGAAGCCGGCCGGCCCTTGCTCGTGGAGCAGGTCCGCCAGGTACTTGAGCTGGTGCACGCACTCCAGGTAGGCGATCTCGGGCGAGTAGCCCCGCTCGACCAGCGTCTCGTGGGCAGCCGTCACAAGCGCCAGGAGCCCGCCGCACAGCACCACCTGCTCGCCGAACAGGTCCACCTCGGTCTCCTCGCGAACCGACGTGCGCCACAGGGGCGCCGCCCCGATTCGGGCGGCGTAGGATTCGGCGAGCGCCAGCGCTTGACCGCTAGGGTCGCGATGGGCGGCGACGTATGCCGGAAGCCGCGCGCCGCGTGTGTACGCCTCGCGCAGCACGCGCCCGGGGCCGGTCGGAGAGACCAGGACGACGTCGGCGTGCTCCGGGAAGGCGAGGTCGGAGTAGACCAGGTTGAAGCCGTGGGCGAAGACCAGCGACGCTTCGGGCGCGATCGCCGTGCGCGCCGCGCGCGGCATCGGCCAGACCCAGCACCTCGAAATCCTGCGCGCGGGCCCGCGCGGCGCCTCCCCCTTCGCGGGCGCCCACCCGCACAGCCACTCCCGAGTCGCGCAGGTTCAACGCTTGGGCCTCGCCCTGATGGCCGAAGCCGAGGACGGCGACGGTGGCAGACGCCAGCCGGTCGCTCACGTGCGGGGGTTAGTTCTTCGAGCCGGTCGCGGCGGAAGTGCCGCCCCAGTCCGACTTCGCCGACAGCACGCCAGACTTGAAGTGGTAGGCCTGCTTCTTCGACCAGTAGAACCAGGACTCGTATTTCTCGCCCTGCGCCTCCCAGGGATAGAGCTCTTCGGGGGCGCCCATGGAGGCAAGCGTCTTGGCCGCCTCCGAGCCGGCCGGGGCCGCTTTGGCCGCGACCGCCGCGTTCGCGGCCGGCTGGCCGTTCTGAAGTGCCAGGAAGATCATCAGCTCTTCGGTGGCTTTCGGGTTGTTGCTCGACTTCGTGTACACGCCCCCGAGCTGGCGGTGGAGCTTCTTGTCCTTGGGCGCGATATCGATCGCCGATCGCAGGAGGCTCGCGGCTTCAGGGAACTTGCCGAGCTCGGCGAGCGTCCCGGCGAGGCCGGACATGATCTCGGCGTCGTTGGGCCTGAGCTTGAGCGCGGCGCGCCACATGGCCTCGGCGGATGCCTGATCGCCCGCGTTCTGGAATGCGACCGCGGAGTTGAAGAACAGGTCGGGATCGTCCTTCTTCTGTTCCCCCGCCTTCTGATACGAGGCGCCCGCCAGCTTGAAATCGGGCTTGCGCGCGTCTCCCTGCAGGGTCTGCGCCCGGTTCAGGTACGACGTGCCGAGGCTGGAATGCAGATCGGGATTTTCCGGATCGCCCCTGATCAGATCGTCGAAATAGGCGATCGCCTCGTCGTAGCGCTTCTCGTCGCTGAGCTCGTTGGCGTAGTTGAGGCGCGCGATCTTCAGCGCCGCCTTGAGGGAGGAGTCGTCGGGCGCCGCCTTCAGGCCCTCGCGAAACGCCTTCTCCGCCTTGGGAAAGTCGATCATGTGGAGGTAGACCGACCCCAGGTTGCGGTACGCCTGGGGATTGCCGGGGCGCAGCTGGGAGGCGCAGGTCAGGCTGCCGATCGCCTGCTGATAGTACTTCTCGGCCTCCGCCTTGAGCGTCTTGTCGGCGTCGTTGTCGACCTTCTTCATGAAGTCCGGGTAGGCGGTCTGCGCGCTGTTGATCTTGCTGACCCCGTCGTTCAGCTTGCCGACCCAGTACGCGTCCCGGTTGTTGGCGGCGATCTCCGCCTTCTTCTTGTCGCCCCTCGCGTTGAGGCCGTCGATCGCCTTCGCGAACCAGCGGCCGGCCGGCCCGCAGCTGTCGATCTCCGCGTAAGCCCAGCCCAGGTAGCCAAGCGCCTCGTAGTCGGTGCTGTCCTGCGCCGCGCAATCCTCGAGCTGCTGGACCGCCTTCTGCATCTGGCGCAGGTAGTCCTCCGTGTTCCCCGCGCCCTTGTCCCTCAACCCCCCGACCACGTACTGGATGCCGCCTGCGCAGTGCGGGTTGCGGGCCCCGGCCACTCCGGGCAGGAGCAGGCTCACGAGCGAGCCGAGCGCCAACCCGACCCCGATTCCACGAACGTTCACGGGCTCCTCCTTCTCAGGTCAGCTTGTTGCCGTTGACCGTGAGGCCGAACGAGACGTCGAGAAACTTGGCTGCCTTGCGCGAGGCCAGCATGCGGGTCATGAAGATCTCGAAGTATTCCATGACCTGGGAGATCTTGGTGTCCACCGTCAGCTCCAGCGTGATGCTCTTCGCCGCCTCGTCCACATTGAGGAAGCTCTTCTCGACCGCGTAGTTCACGCGGTCGTGGATGTCGAACTTGATCATGTCGGGATTCCGCACCCGGGTGCGGTGCACATCGCTCTTGTCCGCCAGGATCACGGCCGCCGCCACCGGGCTCACCGGGTCGCCGTCGTTCTCGTGGTGGTTCCCGATCGCGCCGATCACCTGCAGGATCTCCTCGTCCGACATCCCCATGTCCGACAGGAGTTGCATCGCCATCACGGCGCCGATCTGGGCGTGGTGGTCGCGGTTGACCGCGTTGCCGATGTCGTGCAGGTAGCCGGCGATCGCCGCCAGCTCCGCCGTGCGCTCGGGATAGCCGAGGCGCTTCAGGACGTTGAACGCGATGCGCGCCACGAGCCCGACGTGGCGTTCGCCGTGCTCGGTGTAGCCGATCTCGGCCAGCGCCTCGTCGGCCTTGCGCACGTAGAAGCGCACCCGGGAGTTCTCCCGCACTCCCTCGAAGCGCAGGAGTGCGCCCGGCTCGGAGGGGGAGGTCACAGGGGCGGCGGAGGCGCCTCCGGAAGCTGCGCCGCGGTTTGCGTTCGATCGCTGGGGCATTCGTTGACCTTGGGGATGCGGGAAGAGTGCCAAGTGCTCGGGTCGCGGTGGCGAGTGCACATCCCGCGGCGACTCTAGGGCCGCAAGTGACGGAGCGTCAAGGCGGAGGACGGTTGGGCGGGGTGCTAAGGAGTGACGACCCAAGGCTCCCAGGGCGGCAGCTGCGGGCCGTCGGGCGTGCATCGGATGCCACAGTGTGGCGGGCAGGGGACGGGCGCGACTCTGGCGCGACGGCGGCCGGCGAAGCAGGCGGCGGATTCCTTCCGTTTGGCGTGTCCTTGCGGCAGGCGGCTTTGTTGCCGAATCCGGCGAACCACACTAGCGTGCGGGCATGGATCGCGACGAGCTGCTCGGGCTGCTTCGGGCCTTCGAGCAGGAGGCGCTCGAGTACGTCCTGATCGGCGCGACCGCCATGGGCCTGCACGGCATCGTGCGGGCGACCGAGGACGCTGACCTGTTCGTGCGGGCCACGCCCGAGAATCTCGCACGACTAAGAACGGCTCTGCGGGGGGTCTACCCAGACGACGCGAGCATCGATGAGATCCGCGACTCTGACCTCCTCGGAGAATACCCATCCGTTCGCTACTACCCGCCGACCGGCGACCTCTACCTGGACATCATGACCCGACTCGGGGAGGCGGCGAACTATGACTCGGTCGAGAAGGAGATCAAGCTCGTAGAAGGCATCCGCGTTTCGGTCGCGACCCCGGCCGCGCTCTACCGGCTCAAGCGAGACACGTTGCGTCCGCTGGACCGCCGCGACGCGGCGGTTCTCGCCGAGCGATTCGGACTGAAGGACACCGACTGACGTGCCGGTCGAGCGCTATCGATCCGTCGAGGAAATGAACGCGGCTCCGATTCGCGTCGTCGCCGGCGACCCGTTCGAGCGGTTCGTGCGCATCTGCCGCCGCTACTGGCTGCTGGCTCCCAGGCGCTACCCGTGCGGCGTCTTCAGATTCCGCACCATCGAGGAAGCTCAGGCGGCGCGGGCGCGCGTGAGCCGGGAGGCGAAGCGCCCGGCGGAATAGTCCGGCCGCGAGGCCTTCGTACGCGCTACACCACCTCGTACGGATCGATGTCCGCGACCACCCGCACCGCGCGCGGGCGCTTCGTCTGCTCGGCCACCTCCAGCGCGCGCGTCGCAGCTGCTCGCAGCACGGCTGCGCGCTCGGCCTTGAGCAGGATGTGGCGGCGATGCTGGCCGCGCACGCGGCTCAACATCTGCGGGGCCGGGCCGAGCACTGCGACCCCCGCGAGCGCGGCATCCGCTCGCAGCGCATCGGCCACGCGCGCGGCCGACTCATCGACCTGCGCCTCCTCTTTGCCCGCGAACAGCAGCGCCGCGATCCGCACGAAAGGCGGATAGCCGGCCTCCTCCCGCTCCTCGAGCTCGCGCGCGAGGAACCCACGCTCGTCACCCCGCACGGCGGCTGCGATCGCGGGATGATCGGGCGTGCACGTCTGGATCAGCACCTCGCCGGGCTCGCGGCCGCGCCCCGCCCGTCCCGCCACCTGCGTCAGGAGCTGGTAGGCGCGCTCGGAGGCGCGGAAGTCGGGCAGATGGAGCGCCACGTCGGCGTCCAGCACGCCCACCAGCGTGACGCGCGGGAAATCGAAGCCCTTGGCGATCATCTGGGTGCCGAGCAGGATGTCGGCCTCGCCGCGGGCGAAGGCGGCGAGGATCTCGGATACCCTCCCGCGTTCGCGCGCCACGTCGGTGTCGAGGCGCTCGAGCCGCGCCGCCGGGAACGCCGCCGCGATCTCGCGCTCGGCGCGCTGGGTGCCGGCGCCGCCGAAGCGCAGGAGCGCAGCTCCGCACTGGCGGCACGCGTCGCCCGCCGCCTCGGCGTGGTCACAGTAATGGCAGCGCCACGCGCGCGGGGCGACGTGGAGCGTGAGCGTGATGTCGCAGTGCGGGCACTCCGGCACCCAGCCGCAAGCACTGCACTGCGTGTAGTGCGAGTGACCGCGGCGGTTGAGGAACAGCATGACCTGCTCGCGCCGCTCGAGCCTCTGCCGGAGAGCGTCCCTGAGCGGGCGCGAGAGCAGCGCGCCGGCGGCCGCCTCGCGCCTCAGGTCCACCACGTGGAGCGCAGGCATGGCGCGCCGGTCCACGCGTAGCGGCAGCGCGAGCCGCGCGTACTTGCCGCGCGCCACGTTGGCGTGCGACTCGAGCGCTGGGGTGGCCGAGCCCAGCACCACCGGGATGCCGAGCATCTGCGCGCGCCGCACCGCTACGTCGCGCCCGTGGTAGCGGAGCTGCGTGCTCTGCTTATAGGCCGGCTCGTGCTCCTCGTCCACCACGATGAGCCCGAGCTTCGGCAGAGGCGCAAACACCGCCGAGCGCGCGCCGACCACCACATCGAGCGCGCCGCGGCTTGCCAGCTCCCAGTTGCGGCGCCGCTCCCCCACCGAGAGGTACGAGTGGAGCACGCCGACCCGCGCCCCGAAGCGCCGCCGGAAGTCGTCTACGAGCTGTCCGCCGAGCGCCACCTCCGGCACCAGCACCAGCGTCTGGTGCCCCGCCTCGCGCGCAGCT
>VBOS01000188.1 GCA_005893185.1 Candidatus Eiseniibacteriota bacterium | reverse complement strand
GCTTGCGCTCGCTCTGTCTGCGCTTCGCGTCGAATCTGCTGCGCCGATCTCGGCGCCTGATGCCTGCTCCCGCATGGACCGCCCCATCGTCGCCGAGGTGTTCTACGACGCCACCGGCGATGACACCGGGCATGAGTTCGTAGAGCTGCTCAATCCCTCCGCGACGCCGTGCTCGCTCGTCGGGCTCCGCCTCGAAGCGGGGGACGGCGCAGCTCCGGGGCGCTGGACGCTGCGGTGGACCGGAACGGCCGCCGACTCCATCGCCGGCAGCGGGCGCTTCGTCATCGGCGGATCGCTCGTCCTGCCGCCACCCGGCGCCACGGTCACGCTCGATCTCCAGAACGGGCCCGACGCGGTCCGCCTCGTGTGGCCGGACGGCGTGACCGAGGTCGTGGGCTACGGAACGCTCGCCTACACCGAATACTTCTGCGGCGAGCCGGCGGCCGACGCGCCCTCCGGGCAGTGCCTGGCCCGCGTTCCGGACCGTTCGAATCAGGGCTCCAACGCCCTGGATTTCCGGGCGTCGCCGCCTTCTCCGGGGCGCGAGAACCTATCCGAGCGCGAAGCCGAGCTGATCCCCGGCTCGCTTGCGCTCGAGCCCGAGCAGCCCGAGCCCGAGCACGGCGCACGACTCTCGGGCCGAGTCGCGAATCGCGGAGCGTCGCCCCTGAGCGCAGGTGAGATTTCCGTGAAGGGCACGCTCGCAGACGATTCCAGCGCCTCCGAGATCTTCTCCCATGCGATCCCGGCCGCGATCGCGGCCGGCGAGAGCGCTGCGTTCGCGGTCGAGACCGGTCCGCTCGCCCCCGGCAAGCGCACGCTGCGCGTCCAAATCGCCCTCGCAGGCGGCGCCCCGGCCGGGAACGATCGCGACTCCTTGAGGATCCGGGTCGGCGCGGGACCGCTCGCTGTCACCGAGATCCAGTTCCACCCGGGAGCCGGCGAGGGCGAGTGGGTCGAGGTGAAGAACCGCGACGCGCTACCGCTCGACATCGCGGGCTTCCGTCTCTCGGATCGGGGTGCTTCGCACGGCGTGCCCGCCGGAGGGAGCGGGGCGCTCGCGCCCGATAGCCTTGCGCTCCTCGCGCAGGATCGGGCTGCGCTCCTTTCGCGCTTCGCCGGGCTCGATTCGGCGCGGGTGTGGCAGGTCAAGCCATGGGCCGCGCTCAACAACTCCAACGACTCGACCGGGATCGCCGACGCGGTCGTCCTGCGCGAAGCGGACGGCACGCCATGCGAGCGCGTGCCCTACTCTGCGAGCGGCGTGCCGTCCGGCGTTCCGCTCGAGCTGCGCGAAGGCGAGTGGCGGCCGTCGCGCGCGCCGCTCGGCACACCGCTCGCGCCGCCGCTCACGCTCGCGCCGCTCGCAACGCGCTTCGAGATGACGCCGCGCCGGCTGCGCGCGGGCGCCGGAGTGGCGCGCCTCAAGTGGTCGCTGCCGTGGGAGCGGGCGCGAGTCTCGATCGAGGTCTACGACCTGGCTGGCCGCCGCGTGCGGCGCGCGCTTCCCGAGAGCGATTCGGCCGCGCGCGGCGAGTCCGACTGGAGCGTGGAGGGGCTGCCGCCCGGGCTCTACCTCGTGGCGCTGCTGGCGCGCGCCGAAACCGGGAATCAGGCGCTGCGCGAAACCGCGGCCTTTCGGATCGTGGGAGCAGCACCGTGAGC
>VBOS01000190.1 GCA_005893185.1 Candidatus Eiseniibacteriota bacterium | reverse complement strand
GCGGATCGCTTGACCGCGCCCGTCCGCCACGCGCATGCGCTCGCATTGGGCGGCGTGCCGCTCGACCGCGCGTTCGCGGCGCTCCGCAAGCACGATCCCCACGCCCACGCGTGCTGGGTCTACGATCTCGACGCGCTCGAGGCGCGGGCGCGGCGCTTTCGCGCCGCCGTGGCACCCCTCACGCCGCTCGCTGCGCTGGCGCTCAAGTCGAACGCCCTGCCGGCGCTGCTCGAGCGCGCGCGCGCGGCGGGACTCGGCGCAGATGCTGGCTCGCTCGGCGAGCTGGAGATGGCGCGCGCCGCCGGATTTCCCGCGAAGGATTGCGTCCTCAACGGCAACGGGCGCACGCACGAGGAAGCGGAGTGGGCGGCGCGCGAGGGCGTGCATTCGGTGAACGCGGACTCGATCGATGAGCTGGACCTGCTCGACCGAGCGGCGGCGGGCGCCCGAGGGAAGCTGCGCGTCGCGCTGCGCGTGAACCCCGGGATCGATACGCCCGGTCACCGCTACGTCGCAACCGGCGGCGAGGCGGCCAAGTTCGGCGTCGAGGCCGGCGAGGCGCTCGGCGCGTGGCAGGGCCGCGCACGCTGGCCCCACCTCCGGCTCGACGGCGTGCACATGCACGTGGGCTCGCAGCTCGTCGCCGCCACGCCGCTAGTTGATGCGGCGGGCGTGGCGCTCGCGCTGGCGGAGGAGAGCGCCCGCCGCGGCGCCCCGCTGTCGCTCGTGAACCTCGGCGGCGGGATGGGCGTGGACTACTCGGGCACAGGCGTCGAGTTCCCGCTCGAAGATCACGCTACGCGGCTCGCCGCCCGCGCGCGGGGCCTCGCATTCGATTGGGTGTTCGAGCCGGGGCGTTGGCTCACGGCGCCGGTCGGCGTGCTGCTCGCAGAGGTGCTGTGGGTCAAGCGCCGGCGCACAGCGGGCGGGGCGTCGCTGTGCTTCGTCGTCCTCGGCGCCGGCATGAACGACCTGATCCGGCCGGCCCTGTACCACGCGGCGCACCGCGTCGTTCCGGTCCTCCCGCGCGCGGGTGAGAAGGAGAGCGTGTGCGTGGTGGGGCCGGTGTGCGAGAGCGCGGACGTGTTCGCGGACGAAGTTGCGCTGCCGCCGCTCGAGCCCGGCGATCTCGTCGCCATCCTCGACGCCGGGGCGTACGGCGCCGCCATGTCGTCCAACTACAACGGCCGCGGCCGGCTCGCTGAGCTGGTGGTCTCGGGAGGCCGCCTACGGCGCGCGCGCGCCGCCGAGGGCCCGCGCGAGCTGACATCGCGCCGGACCGACGACGAGCTTGAGGTGTGAGGCTCTAGAGCGCGAGGCGCGGCCGCGATGCGATCAGGAGAACCGCTGGCGCGGACGCCGGGTTCGAGTAGGCGTGCGGGCGGTGGGAGCGGAAATGGAGCGACTCCCCCTCGCGGAGGACGAAGGGCTCGTCTTCGACGCGGATCTCGGCGACGCCCGAGAGCACCGTTGCCCATTCCTCGCCCTCGTGGCTGTGCATGAGCGCAGGCGCGCGCCCCACCGGAAGCGTCAGGATCAGCGCGCTCAGCTCAGCTCCCCGGACCGGATCGCTCACGGGCGCGAGCCGCGCCGAGCCCCACTGCATCTGGCGACTCTCGCGCTCCTCGGCCCGCATGGCCGAGACCTCCGGAAGCACGAGCGGATCGAGCAGGGTGGCCGGTCTCGTGCCGAGCGCCAGCGCGATTCGCCCCAGCGCTCCGACCGTGGGGGATGCCTTGCCGCGCTCGATCTCGGAGACGTGCGTGGCCGAGATTCCGCCCCGCTCCTCGAGGTCCTTGAGGGTGAGCCCACGCGACAGCCTCAGCATCTTGATCCGCCGTCCGAACTCGCCGGGGGAAGGATCGCGCGGCACCGCCCACGTGGGGGCGGAGTCCGGGGGGTCGACCGCGTGCACAGGAGCCCCGGGCGACCCCTTGCCGCTTCGACGGGAGGCGGGCCGGCTCACTCGGGCTCGCCTCCGATCGACCGCGTGAGAATCGCGATGACCTCGGCCCCTTCGCCGGTTCCGCGGAGCACGTGGGGGATGGCGAATGTGGCCTGAACCCCGTCGCCGGGGCCGAGCTTCAGCCGCTGATCGCCGAAGCTCACATCGACCATGCCGCGCCTGACGAAATAGACGGCGTC
>VBOS01000187.1 GCA_005893185.1 Candidatus Eiseniibacteriota bacterium | reverse complement strand
CTGCGCGTCGTCCTGATGCGGTAGTCCCCGCGCCGCGACGGCCGCCGCGGCTGAGCGGCAGGGGCGGGCGCGACGCGCCGGTCCGGAGCCTCACTCGGACCGGCGCGTGCTCAGCAGGATAAAGCCTTGCCCATTGCCGCCCCAGCGCGACCTCCGTCACAGGCCGCGTTCGCGTCGCTACCGCGACTGGCCCGTCGTGTCCGATTTCGCGGTCGCGGAGCGCCCGCCGCTGCGGTCGTGAGGGGGAACGACTGCGTCGCCTCCCGGACGCCACGTCACGAAGTCGGCGATCACCCGGATCGATCCGCATCCCGCGCCGCAATCCCACACCCAGTTGCTGACGAACCGGACGCGCTGGCCGTCCGGCGACGGCACGGGATGCGCCTCGCAGCGGTAGCAGCCCGATGCTTGGCCGCGGATGCGGCACCACGGCTCGGCCGCGCCGCTCCCATCCAGCTTGAAGGCCACGATCTCGTCGCTGTAGCGCTTGCCGCCCACCCGGTAGAAGCTGACGTAGGCCCAGCCCGGCCGGTCGAGGTTGCGCGTCGAGACGTGGTAGACCGGGGCCTCGCCGCCCCGGCCCAGCGGGATCACGAGGCCGTCCCGGAGCTGCACCATCACGACGTTCGCGAGACTCGAGCCCGGGCATGCGCGGCCGCCCACGATCACGTCCTCGTTGCCATCGAAGGGATCGAGCGCCATGTCGGCGTGCTTGAGCGGGTAGATCCAGCCGTTGGGACGGGACTGGAACGAGCCGCAGCGCAGCGATCCGCTCGCCATGTTGTGGGGTCTGAGCGCGAGAGTTCGGGGATCGACCTCGAAGATGCGGTGGAGGTCGGCGGTTGTGTCGTCGCCGCCGCTCGCG
>VBOS01000186.1 GCA_005893185.1 Candidatus Eiseniibacteriota bacterium | reverse complement strand
GTCGACCGCGATCGGCAGCGTCCACGAGCGCGTCTTGGTGCAGGTCGTCACGTCGAACCACATCAGCTCGGTGCCTGCGCGGTTGACGTTGATCTGCTCGTGGGGGTGAGCGCGGCTGGGATGCCAGCGGTAGTCCCACAGTTCGTAGTTGGCGCAGGGACCATAGCGCGGCGCGTACGTGGTGCCGTCCAGGATCAGGGGGGTGGGCGAGCCGCCGCTGCGGTTCTCGATGGTGAGCAGGGTCTGGTCGGAGTTCCAGGGCTGTTGCTTGGAGTAGACGTGGCGCGCGTCGCTGCCCCATGTGCCCGGCACCGGGGCGGTCGCGGCGCCCGGATCGTTCGTGATCCGCATCACAACGCTTCCGAGGCCCGGGTCCGCGACGGGAATCAAGTAGCCGGGCCTGGCAACCGACGAGCTGTCGTCCAGCCCCATGCGGTCCACCGACGAGGGCGCCACGGGCGTGACGAGGAGCGCGAGCGCGAGCCCGGCTCGGGGGCCCGGCATTTGGAAGCCCGCCATACCGTCCCCTCAGCGCAGCAGCACGACCCGGGTCGTGGCGATGCGCCCGGCCTGGATCAACCGCAGCCGGTAGACGCCCGGCCGCACACTCCCCGGCTCCGGAAAGTCGCGATCGTACTGGCCGGGGCCCGGCGCGCCGAGATCGTGCCGCACCAGCAGCCGACCGGCGGAATCCAGCAGCTCGATCCGGGCCGGATCCCAGGTTGCGAGCGAGTAGGCGACGGAGAGCGTCGAGGACGCGGGGTTCGGGCCCACGCTCTTCAGCGCGAGGGCCTTCTGGCCCCCGGGGAGAACGCGGAGCGTCGTGGTCGTAACGCCGGCCATCCGGTTTGCCGCGCGGAAGGTGACGGTGTAGCTCCCGGCTTCGCCGTGTCGCGGGGTCCACGTGAGGAGTCCCGTGCTGTCGCCGGGATCGGCTGTGAACCTCGCGTCGTTCCGCTGCGGCAGGGCGGACAGATCCGCGACCAGCGCGAGAATCGGGTCCCCGTCCCGATCGGCCACCTTGACGGGCACGTCGAGCCGCGTCTCCTCGTTCGCGGTGATGGACGCCGGGGCGGCCGGCACCGGAGGGAGATCCTCGCCGATCGTGAACGAATCGAGAGTGTCGCCGGGCGCGCACGTGATGTCGTTCGCGTTGGAGCCCCCCGGACTTCCCGGCGGTCCGCAGATCGCATCCCCCAGGATCGAAGCCTGCCCGAATCTCAGCCTCAGGGCCCCGTGGTGGAGCGCGCGAAATGCGCACCACGGGGGCGCCGGACAGCCTCCGGGCCACGGGCAGGGCCCGTTCGCCTGCTCGAGGCTCGAGCCTCCGATTCCGGCGGTGACGAGCGTGATGCCGCTCTGCGGGACGCTCCGCTCGTAGTTGTGGCTGTGGCCGTTGAGGGTGAGCACGTACTTGGAATGGCTGGCGCCGAGGCTCAACAGCGACGCCAGCAGGCCGGGGTCGCCGGGATGCCAGCCGGACGACAAAGCAGGCCGGTGTCCGAAGGTCACGATGAACCGGATCGTGGGATCGGCCTGAGCTGCGTCCATCAAGGCGCGAACCCGGGTGGCCCAGTCGGGCCACGTGGCGCTGGTGAAGGGCTCGGGGTACGCGATGAATCGCACGCCGCCGCAGTCGAACCAGTACCAATCCTCGCCGCAGCAGCCGGCGACCGGCGCTCCGGGCGAGGTCTGGGGATTCGGCAGGTCGAAACGACCCTTGTAGTTCCTGAGGTCGTCCCCCGAGCTATCCCATTCATGATTGCCCCAGGCCGGCATGTAGGCCGCCTCCAGGGCCCAATCCATGACGTTGTTGAAGTGGTTGTCCACAGCCGCCTGCCCGTTCGCGTTGCCGTAGGTCAGGTCGCCGACGCCCAGCACGAAGGCCGGCGCGCCGCGGGCGATCAGCGACTGGACCGCGCCGACGCGGGAGTAGTTGGATGTGTCGCCGATGTCCCCTTCGACGTAGACGACGAAGTTCTCGCCTGCTGCGGGCATGGTCCGGAAGCAGTGGTCGGGCGCTTTCCCGATGGAATAGTGATAGACCGTGCCTGGCCTGAGCCCGGTGAGGCGCGCCTCCCAGAACGGCCCGGAAGAGGAGAACGGCATCGGGCTCGGCGCCACCGCCGTGACGGACAGACCGTAGCCGGTGGTGAGTCCGTACCGGATCGTCGGGTCCGCCCCGCGCCAGTCGAACGTGACGGAGGTCGGGCCGGTGAAAGTCCAGTGGATCTCGTCCGCGCCGGCTTGGGCCGCAGCAGCAGCGACCTCCACGACTGTCGATGCGCTCGCGCCGCGGTCGTCGGTCACCGTGAGCCGGCAGGACCAAGTGCCGGCCGCGTAGGTATGCGACGCGATCGCCGGGCTCTGCGGGCCGACGATCGTCCCGTCGCCGAAGTCGAAGCGATACGAGACGATCGTTCCGCCGGCCGCGGTGGAAGCCGATCCGTCGGCAACCACCGCGAGCGGCGCTCTCCCGGCGGAAGGAGTGACCGTCAGCCGCGCCACCGGCGGCGGGTTGACGCCCGGCTGGTACTCGTATGCGCCGCGGTCGGAGTCGTTCACCGGACCCACGCCGGTGTTCGGGGTCGCCGGATCGTCGGCGCGCGCCAGGCCGTCGGCGTCGTTCTCCGGCCAGTCCGGCGCGCCCGAGTCGCCGTCGTCGATCGCAGCAGAACCCGGCCGGAGGTGGAAATCTCCGGCCGCCCCGTCGATGAAGCGCGGGTCGGACTGGAGCGTGTGGGCGTCCTGACCGCTGGCGGCCGCGTACAAAGCCACGGAGGTGTAGAAATCGAGGCCGTACTTGACCACGCGCGGGGAGCTCGAATTCCATAAGATGTTGTAGTCGGACACGAACCCGGCGGTGGAGGTGGTGTCGATCAAAAGATCGACCTCGCTCGTGGTGAGCCCGTTGTCGACCACGATGCAGTTGTGCAGCTGAGTGCCGCTGGAGTGGCCTTCGATCGAGAAGCCCTCGCGGTAGTTGCCGAACGCGACATCGCAAGCGTGGATCGTGCCGGTGGACCGCAGGTGGTCGAAGCCGTGGTCGCCGTTGTGCCAGGACTGGTTCAGATACGAGACGCAGTCGTTCGAGCCCGGCTGGAAGTCGATCCCGGTGTCCTGGTTGTCGTGGGTCCGGTTGCGCCGCAGCACGTTGCCGGGACTGCCGTAGAGGTAGATGCCGTTCGCCGAGCGGACCCCGGGGACCGCATTGCGGAACGACTCGTTGTCCTCGACCGTGCAGCCGGTCGTCCCCGCGGTCAGCGCGATGCCGTGGTGGTTGCAGTCGTGGACCATGTTCGAGCGGATCACGATCGCAGATGCGCCCGTGGTGTAGATCCCCATCTTGTTCGCGAAGCTCACGGTGTCGTGGCTCACGGTGACGTTGCTGCAGCTGCCCGACAGGTGGATGCCGCGGTCCTCGGTGCCGGTCACGGTGAACCCGTCCACCACCACCCAGGACCGTGAGGAGAGAGCGAAGCCGTAGTTGCGGTGGCCCACCCGCGCCCGGCGCGCGTCCGGGCTCCCGCCGCCGGAGTTGACGTAGAGCCCGCTGCCCGACACCCAGCGATAGGTGCGCGGGGCGAGCGACCCCGGCGCCGAGCTCGAGGAATCGATGCGGGCGCCGTCGAGGAACACCTGATTGGGACTCCAGGTCACAGATGAGGCGAGCCACACGTCTCCCGAGAACGACGCCCACTGCGAGGCGGAGCCGAAGTCGTCCGCGCCGTCAACGACCACGCCGCCCGCCGCCGCCTGGATCACGAGCGGGCTGCCGGCTGCGCCGGACGCGGGCACGCTGACCTGCTCGCGGTAGATGCCGGGCCGGACCGCGATCGTGACCCCCGGGCCTCCGCGGTCTCTGAGCGCGGCCGAGATCGTGCAGTAGGGCTGCACCACGCTGCCGGAACCCGAGTCCGAGCACGCGGCGCTCGAGCCGTCGACGATGAACGTTGCGGCACCGCGCGCCGAGCTCCAGGAGAGGAGCGCGAGCGCCGCCGTGCAGGTGGCGAGGTTCCAGCGGGCGTGGAATGCGAGATTCATGGCCGAGCCTCCTCGGACGGTCGGAGTGGACCGGACGCGGAACTGCAGGGCCGCGTGCCGGATCATCGAGGTCGCCGACGCCTGCGCCGCCATCTACGCCACCGCGGGCTCCGCCGTGGCCGGGACCGCGTCCACGAACTCGCGGTGCCAAAGCTCGAGCAGCATCAGGGTCCAGATCTCGTTGTGCCAGTTCCAGCGGCCGCTCAGATGCTCGTCCATGAGGCGGCCCACGAACTCGGGCCGGAAGTAGCCGCGCATGCGGCTGCGCTCGCCGAGCAGCAGCTCGCGCGCCATCTCCTTCAGCTCGAACCGCAGCCAGGAGTCGAGCGGGAGGTTGAACCCCATCTTGCGTCGTCGGAGGACCTCGTCCGGCACGAGCCCCTGCAGCGCGCGCCGCAGGATCCACTTGGTCTGGCCGCCGCGCAGCTTGAGCCCGATCGGAATCCGCGCCGCGAACTCCACCAGACGATGGTCCAGGAACGGGGAGCGCGCCTCGACGCCGTGAGCCATGGTTGCGATGTCGGTCTTGACCAGCAGGCAGTCGGGCAGGTAGCCGGTGATGTCCGAGTAGAGGACGGCGTCCAGGAAGTCCTCGGCACCGGATTCGCGGCAGCGCGCGAACACCAGCTCGCGCGAATCGAGCGACGCGAGCTCGCGCGCGAAGTCGGGCTCGTAGAGCCGTGCCTTCTCGGCCGGCCCGAACTGGGACTGCCAGCCCGCGTTGCGGGCCTCGGGGGACTCGCCGAGCTGGTCCGCGAAACGTTTGAGCCGCCAACGCAGATCGTGCTGGCGCGCGCCGTGAGGCATGGCGTCCAGCAGCGCACGCGCCGCGCGGTTTCCGAGCAGCCGCGACAGCGCCCCGAGCCGCATCGCGAGCCGGTTCGCCAGGTGGCGGTCGTAGCCGGCGAAGTTCTCGTCGCCCGCGTCCCCTGTGAGGACGACTTTGACCTGACGGCGTGCAAGCCGGGAGAGAATGAAGGTCGGGATCGCAGATGCGTCCGCGTACGGCTCGCCGTAGCGACTCACCAGCTCGGGGAGGAGCTGGACCACGTCCGGCTTGACCATGAACGCGGTGTGATCCGTCCGGAATCGGCGCGCCACGACGGCGGCGGCCGGCAGCTCGTTGTAGGAGTCCTGCTCGAAGCCGATCGAGAACGTCTTGACCGGCCTGCCGGTGAGCCGACTCATGGTCGAAACCACCGCGCTCGAGTCGATGCCGCCGCTCAGGAACGCGCCGAGGGGGACATCGCTGATGAGCCGGTAGCGGACCGCCTCCTCGAGGCGGGCCCGGAGCTCCTCCGCCAGCCCCTCGATCTGCGCCGGCGTCCGCGCGTCGTGCTTGGGCATGCAGGCGAGCTTCCAGTAGCGCGAGACCTCGACCTTCCCGTCGCGGCACACGAGGAAATGGCCGGGCGGAAGCTTGGCCACGCCCTTGAAGACGCAGTGGGACGACGGAACGTACTGGAATGTGAGGTAGTGGTGGATCGCGACCGGGTCCACCTCGCGCCCGACCTCGGGATCCTGGAGCAGCGCCTTGAGCTCCGACGCGAACGTCAGGCTCTTGGGGCCCGGGCGGTAGAAGAGCGGCTTGACCCCGAGCCGGTCGCGGGCGATGAACAGCGTGCGCTTCCTCTCGTCCCAGATCGCGAACGCGAACATCCCGCGCAGCGCCTGGAGGCAGGCTGTGCCGCGCGTCTCGTACAGCCGCAGCAGCACCTCGGTGTCGG
>VBOS01000183.1 GCA_005893185.1 Candidatus Eiseniibacteriota bacterium | reverse complement strand
ACATCGAGCCCGGCGTGCAGCGGCTGCCGGCGGCGTGCTCCGACGGCGGAACGGGAGTGCTCGTCGCGTGGCAGGAGAAGCGCGGGGCCAACTACGACATCATGCTGCGCCGCTTCGATTCCGGCGGCAACGCGCTCTGGCCGGCGGCGGTCGTGACCGGCGTGCTCAACGCCCAGGTGAATGCTGCGATCGCCCCCGACGGCTCGGGCGGAGCCATCATCGCATGGGTGGACTACCGCAACGGCACGGACGCCGACATCTACGCCCAGCGGGTGAGCGCGGCGGGCGCACCCCTGTGGGCCGCGGGCGGCGTGGGGCTCTGCATCACGACCGGCGATCAGGTGAGCCCGCAGCTCGTCGCCGACGGCTCGGGCGGCGCAGTCGTCGCGTGGGCGGACTTCCGCACAGGCGCGGACTACGACATCTACGCCCGGCGGGTGGACGGCTCGGGAGTTGCGCAGTGGCTCGACGACGGCGTAGTGCTGTGCGCAGCATCGAGCAATCAAACGGGTCCGCAGCTCGTGTCCGACGGAGCGGGCGGGGCGATCGTCACATGGCAGGATTCACGCAGCAGCGGAACCCAGGCCTCCGATGTCTACGTCCAGCGCGTGGACGGGACGGGCGCGTCGCGGTGGACCGTGGATGGCGTGGCGCTGTGCGCGGCGACCGGCGTCCAGCGGTTTCCGCGCATCACGCCCGATGGAGCGGGCGGGGCCATCGTCGCGTGGGAGGACCGCCGCGGCAGCAGCGCCGACATCTTCGCGCGGCGCGTGAACGCGGCGGGCGCGCCGCTGTGGACCGTCGACGGCGTCGCGCTCTGCACGGCGCTGGGCGCCCAGGACAGCCCCCAGCTCGTGCCCGACGGCGCGGGCGGCGCCATCGTCTGCTGGCGGGACGGCCGCGGCGGTTCCAACCTCGATGTCTACGCGCGGCGCGTGAACGCGGCGGGCGCCCCGCAGTGGACCCCCGACGGCGTGGCGCTGTGCACGGCGGCCGGCCTCCAGGATCGCCCGCGCATCGTCTCCGAGGCGGCGTCCCGCAGTGGACCGCGGACGGTGTCGCGCTCTGCACGGCTTCCGGTCCGCAGGCGTTTCCGGCGATCGCCACCGATGGCGCAGGCGGCGCGTTCGTCGCGTGGGCCGACCGCCGCGACGGGATCGAGGACTTCGTGTACGCGCAGCGGATCGACGCGGGCGGCGCGCCCGCTTTCGCGAGCGACGGCATCACGCCTACGCTGGTCTCGCTGGTCGGCGTCACAGCATCGCCCGATCGCGTGCGGATCGTCTGGTACGTGGCGGACACCGGCGTGCGCGCCACCGTCTACCGCACGAGCGACGGCGCCGGCTGGAGCGCGATCGGCGAGTCGCTCGCTGACGGGACGGGCCGGATCCGGTACGAGGACGACCGCGTGGCCCCGGGCGGGCGCTACGGCTATCGGCTCGGCGTGCGCGAGGGGGGCGCCGAGTGGCTCTCGGCCGCGACCTGGGTGGACGTGCCGCGCGCGGCCGCGCTCGCGCTGCGCGGCGTCTCTCCCGATCCGGCTGTGGACGAGATCTGGGTGTCGTTTTCGCTCCCGGGCGCGTCGCCCGCCACGCTGAGCCTGTTCGACGTCGCCGGCCGCCGCGCGCGCACGCGCGAAGTTGGCGGCATGGGAGCCGGTGAGTGGCGCATGAACCTGAGCGACGGCAAGCCTTTGCCGGCGGGCGTTTACGTCGTCCGGCTCACGCAGGGCGGCGTCGCGCTGACGCGCAGCTTGACCGTGATCCGGTGATCCGGCCAGGGCCCGATTCGCCTGATGCATGTCAGGATCTCGTAGATTCCGCGCGTTCGCCCTGCCGGATGCTTGAGCGTCCTCGTTCTCGGGCGTAGGTTTCCCCGCGGTCGCGGAAGCGCGCAGCTCACTTTTTTAGAGGAGGTGGAAGCATGAGGCGGCATCTCGTTTCCGGTCTGGTCGCGGCTTCGCTCGCAGTGCTCGTGCTGGGCGTGGCTTTCGCAGCGACCGGTTCGAGCAAGAGCGCGTCGAAGAGCACGTCCAAGGAGGCGATGTACCATTACCTCGTCATCGCTCCGCACACTCCCGAGGAGTGCCTCAAGACGCTCGATGAGGTCTCGGCCGAGGGTGCGGAGACCCTGGTCAAATTCTCGTGGGGCTGTAAGGCCGGCGATCACACCGGCTACGCCATGGTGACTGCCAAGGACGAGGTCGGGGCGCTCGCCTTCATCCCCGAGGCGGGCCGCGCCACTGCCAAGGCGATCAAGCTGAACAAGTTCACGATGGAGGAAATCAAGGCCTTCCACGCATCGCTGGAGGTGAAGAAGTAGGCGAAACCCAATCGTTGCGGCGAGGTATCCGGGACCGCCCGCGCGGCTCCGGGTACCTCGCGGCGTTTCGGCAATCGTGCGCTCCGATTGCAGGAGGCGCTGCGATCGCCGTAGTTTAGCCGCCACGTAGATCCACGATCCCCCGAACCTGGAGGTCTCCGTGGCCGCTCACCCCGCCGCCCTCGAGCACTCGCCGCTCTCCAACCCCGACATCGCGCCCATCCCCGGCGCACGCCGCACCTGGAACTGGTGGCACTATTGCGCGCTGTGGATCGGGATGTCGGTCTG